>JANPCW010000770.1:0-1592 GCA_031431155.1 Janthinobacterium sp.
GTCGGCATGCGGGGGCTGGGCCTGGCGCGGGTTCATGCCTGTCAGCGTATCGTCCCGGAGCGCGGCGCCACCCGGCCGGGCGCGCAATGCCGCCAGGGCCGCAGCGTCGCCTTGCGCAGCCCGGTCCCGCAGCCAGTCGGCCCATGTCCGGCACCGATGCTGCTCGCCAGTTTGGCGGCGTTCCGTGCGATGCTGCCCGGCGATGCTTTCGAGCTCGGCGAGCAGAGTCTTCCCGACTGCGGCATACATGAGTTTTTTTACCGGTCTGCCCGCATCGACCATCTTGATGACGGCGCGCTTGAGCCGCGCGCCGCGCTTGGCGGCATCGACCTGGCGATCCTTGCGCGTGCGTGCCTGCGCCAAATCGTTGGCGCGGGTCGCGCTGGCTTGCTGCTGCGCTTTTTTGTACGCGGCATATAACTCGGCGGTATCGATACGGGAGCGCAGCGGTCTGGGTTCGTAGGTCTTGGCGGGCTGTTTACTGTGTTGTGTTTCCGGGGCTGCAACGAAGGGGCCGAACCGGGCCTCCAGCCGCGCCTTGGAATACTCGCGTTCGATCGAGCTGGCCTTGACGGTCGTGCCGTTCCCGGCGCTGACGACCAGTCCATTGCCACGTTCCTGCAGGCGCAGGCCGTTCTCGCGCATGACCTGGTGCAGCGCACTCCAGGATTGGGCGCCCTGGATCTGCTCCATACACTCGCGTTTGATCCAGCCACGCAGGCTCTCGACGCCGGCATGGTGCTCCATGTCCGCAGCCCGGTTTTCGGCTGCTGATTTGCCGGCCTGGTGGTTGTCCGGTTCCAGTCGAAAATCGCGTTCGAGCTGTTCGCACACCTGGCCCAGCGTCCTGAAGTCGTTGAACGGAACGTGCATGGTGTAGCGGGTCGGATGAATCTTGTTGATGGCCACATGCATGTGCAGGTTGTCCGTGTCCCGATGGACGGCGCTGATGCGCTGGTGTTCGCCGTAGCCGAGCGCGTCGCAAATGCGCGCCTCGATGGCTTGCAGGGTCGCGTCGTCAGGCTGCTCGCCGGCGCGGAAACTGACGATCAGATGATAGGTCTTGTCGGATGTGGCCCGTATGTTCTGAACTTGGGTATTGAGAATTTCCGTGACCGCGACCTGCTGCTGGTCGGATTGGCAATTGGTGATGAAGACCGTTCCCAAACGTTCATTCTTGTCCTGCGCGTCGACGATGTAGCGCACGAGCGCGGCGAATCCGCTTTTCCTCACCGACTTCATCGACACGCGTTTGGCAATCACGGCAATGCGCTCCAGCGATATTTAGCTGCTAAATTTGGCGACCGTTCGGGAGCAGCACGACGGCGCGCATGACCTCGTGCATTTCGTCTTGCGTTTTCTCGATTCTGGACAGCACGGCGCGCAGTGTGGCCTCGCCAAACAGGGCCGTGCGCGGGTCGTCCGTCAGCCACAGCTTGAGCAAGCCTCCGAGCCGGCCCAGGTCGCCGTGGAGGCGCGCCAGTTCTTCGACGCGCTTGTTGTCCAGCATGCCGCGCACCTGGTGGTTCAATCCGAGCTCGCGCAGATAGGCTGCAACCGGCAAGCCGCTGGCGGCGGCCAGGCGTTTGATT
>JANPCW010000771.1:0-2840 GCA_031431155.1 Janthinobacterium sp.
CTTGATGGAAGTGTACGGCATATTGCCGTAAATTTCCAGATCCGTTCGCCTTTGACGCCTCTACACTCTTAAGAAGCTCGTAAGACCTCAATAATCCGAGGCGAGTGGCAGCGTTGTGACGTCTATGACGAAGCGATGCGCTGTCCGATGATGTGCTGCAGAGGCGGAATACAGTCGCTGCACGATACGCGGTCAGTCAGATAGCGCCAGAACGAGATGCCCAGTTTCCGGCAGGTTTTTTTCAGACTGGAGAATGTGTCTCGGCATTGGCGGCCTGTGTCGCTGCGGGTGCCGCCGCTGATTTTTCTCTTCTTCACGTGGTCGCGGATATCGCATTCGCTGTTGTTGGTATGAAGCGGGATCTCAGGCCGCTCCAGTACGAGCAGCAGTTCGGATTTGTTCTTGTGCAGTCGTGCTAAGAGCAGGTTCAGCGAGGTGTAGCTCGTGGTCTGGGTGAAGATCGCATCGAAGCGCTTTTTCAGTGGGTCCTTGAGTTCGTCGGCGGGCCGGGCCTTATAGGATTTCAAGTCGGCGTATAGCGTCCAGATCTGGTTGCGCACGCGTGCGATGTCGATCCGGTGCTGGTCGTTCAGCGGCAGCATCTTGTGGACCAGGCGTTCGGCATGAACCCAGCACAGACCGTGCGTCAGGACATTGAACTGTCCGGCGTCATCGCTGATGATGGCGAGGTTTTCGGCGATGTGGAGCCCCTTCAGGCTACCCAACAAGGCGCCCTCGGTGGCGATTCTGCGATAGCGCGGCGTGCCCATACCCAGCGCATCCATGTGGCCATGCCAGGCGTTCTTGTCCGCGAAGTCGGCAAGCCCATGGTTGCGCAAGGCATCCAGGAATACCTGGGACATGCCCTGTTTTTTCATGTAGGCGAGCGCGTCCGCATTGATCCTGTAGTCGGTCTGCCCGGCCCGAAGAAGTTCGAGGAAGTTGACGCGGCTCTTTGACATGCTGCTCTGAAACCAAGCGAAATACTGATTGCCGATGTGGGTCACGTAGCCGTTGTTGCCCTGATGCCGGGCGCCGGTATCGTCGACCGTCACGTACGACGACAAGGCAAGCCCGGTAGAGAGCAGTGCGTCCTTTTCCTCGTGAAATCGCGCCTTGCCATTTTGCAGGAGAGCGTCGATCTGGCCCGATGAAATGCCCACGCCCCATTCGCGCAACTGCTCGTGGAGCAGCGGCTGGGTGACATGGCAGTGGTGATGCTGGTAGAGGATATAGCTCACCAGCTCTGGTCCAAAATGACCGCCGCGCAGCGCCACCGGAAGCTGCCCGGTCAGGTGTCGTCCATCCGGCGTTTGCCAGTGCGCCAAACGATAGCGCGTGTTCAACGGCGTGATCACCATGTCTTGAACGATGAAGTCGCGATAGCCCTTGAATCGGGAGCCAGGCGGGATTGGTTCGCCTGGCTCGATGACGCGTTCGCGATGGATCTGCAGTTCGGCCGTCTTGCTCTTCTTTTGCGAACCGGGGCGCTGGCCGGACGGGCACTGCGCTGCCGCCTTGTGGTCCGTCTGTCCCGCCTCTTCGTTCATGCGGCTCGGTTTGAACACTGGGCGCTTCTTCTCGCCTTTGAGGATAGCCATTTCATCATTCAGGTGCGCGACCAAATCCTCGAACGCATGGACTTCTTCGAGCAGGCCCTCGGCAAAGGCTTGAAGCTTGCCCACCTGTTTCCTGGTCTTGGGCGGCAGCTCGTCTTGGTCAACCGACGGCGTTATCCGCTGCTTCATTTTGGCGCCCGTGACCTGCGCTTCTTGGCTTTTCTCAGGCGCGCCACCTCAGCTTCTAATGCAAGCACTTCCTCATAGGCTGCGTTCGCATCGCGGGTCAGCTCTTCAACGAATGCGATGAATTCGGCCGCCCCAGGTCCCGCCGCTTTCCGGTCAATCTCCGGCATCACATATTTTCTCTTGGTGACCATGGTGCACTTCGCCTCGCCATTTAGTTGAGTAAAAGTTAACACGGCAAACAAAAGTTTACAAGAGAAATTTGTCTATTTCGTCAAATAGTTTTTCGATCTGGCTGGGGAGATACGTGGCCAACGTCCCCGTGACGCATCGACCTTGCGCCCGTAGCGGCCACGGCTTATTGAGGTCTTACCGAAGACTAGGCTAAGTGTTTGATTCTATTGGTCGGGACGGAGTGATTCGAACACTCGACCCCTTGCACCCCATGCAAGTACGCTACCAGGCTGCGCTACGCCCCGACGAAGTTGAGATTATATCAGAGCGGTTTGACTTTTTGTTATTGCCTGAGCTTGCTAAATGGCGATGGAGTCAGCGTGGCGTCAATCTCCCAGATGAGGATGGGGCAGGTCAGCGTTTGACCATGAGCAACAGGGTAGCGTCCGCGCCGCGCCCGGGGCAGGGCGGTTAGCGAGATGCGGATCCAGCGAGCGCTGCCTGCGCCCTGACCGGGCACATCGGGCGGGCAGGCCAATGGCGCGGCAGTGCGAAAGACCGCATTTTCATGCGGCGCTTTGCGAAAATCGATAAAACACGCAAAATAGCGCCACCATCATCTATCGTAGCGTTCGGCTCCAGCCAGAGTCCGGCTGCTGCGTCATCGGCACCATCACTTTCTGACAGGATCGCGACATGAGCATTAAAATCAGCCAAAATTTCGACTCTGGCGCCATCGACGTCGTGCGTGCCGACAGCGCGTCGGCGATCGAGCTCAATCTGCGCAAGGACTCGAATGCTGACATCCACCAGTGGTTCCATTTTCGTCTGCAGGGCGCGCGCGAGCAGCGCTGCACCATCAGCTTCCTGAACGCGGGCCAGGCGACCTATGCCAAGGGCTTCGAAGGCTACCTGGCGGTG
>JANPCW010000772.1:0-4406 GCA_031431155.1 Janthinobacterium sp.
AACCTGCATACCACCGCGACCGACCACTGCACCTTCTGCGCCGAGCAGAAGGCGGCGGGCAAGGACGACTTCACGAAGATTCCAAATGGCTGCGGCGGGGTGGAAGACCGGATGGCCGTGGTGTGGGACGCGGGCGTCAACTCCGGCAAGCTCACGCCGTCCGAGTTCGTGCGCGTGACGTCCGCCAATGCGGCCCAGATCTTCAATATGTATCCGCGAAAGGGTATTGTCGCAGTCGGTTCCGACGCCGATCTGGTGGTATGGGATCCCGAAGGCAAGCGCACCATTTCGGCCGGCACCCAGTTGGCCAAGGGTGGTTTTAACGTGTTCGAAGGGCGCACCGTGCGCGGGATCCCGACCCATACTTTCAGCGCCGGCAATCTGGTGTTTGCAAAAGGCGATTTGCGGGCCGTTGAAGGGGCAGGGCGCCATATCGACCGGCCCGCGTTTTCGCCGATCAAAGCGCGCTAAGACGATTTGTAGTCGAACCATTTACCTGGGAGTTGCGAGAACATGAACAAGCTGGATGAAAAGCTGCATGACAAGCTGCACGTCAACGGCGATCGCCTGTGGGCATCGCTGATGGAGTTGGCCAAGATCGGCGCCACCGTCAAGGGCGGCGTCAAACGGCTGGCGCTGACGGACCTGGACCAGCAGGGCCGCGACCTGGTGGTCGGCTGGGCCAAGGAAGCGGGCTTGACGGTGACGGTCGACCAGATCGGCAACGTCTTCATGCGGCGCGCCGGCAGCAACAACGCGTTGCCGCCGATTGTGGCGGGCAGCCATATCGACACCCAGCCGACCGGCGGGAAATTCGATGGCAATTACGGCGTGCTGGCGGCGCTGGAAGTGGTGCGCACGCTCAATGACCTCAACATCAAGACCGAAGCGCCGATCGAGGTGGCGTTCTGGACCAACGAAGAGGGATCGCGCTTTGTACCCGTGATGATGGGCTCGGGCGTGTTTTGCGGCGCGTTCAGTTTAGAGACCGCGTACGCGGCCAAAGACACCGAAGGCAAGACGGTGGGCCAGGAACTGGCGCGCATCGGCTATCTGGGCGACGAGGTGCCGGGCCAGCATCCGATCGGAGCCTACTTCGAAGCCCATATCGAACAAGGCCCCGTGCTGGAAGACGCCGACAAGGTGATTGGCGTGGTGCCGGCCGTGATGGGACTGTCCTGGTACGACTGCGTGGTGACCGGGATGGAGGCGCATGCGGGGCCGACCCCGATGGCCCTGCGCAAGGATGCGCTGCAAGTGTCGACCCGGATCATGCAGGAAGTGGTGCAAATCGCGAACCGTTACCAGCCATATGGCCGCGGCACGGTCGGCATGGTGCAGGTATTTCCGAACAGCCGCAACGTGATCCCCGGCGAAGTCAAATTCAGCATCGACCTACGCAACGTGAATGAAGCGCTGCTGACCACGATGCATGAAGAGATGCTGGCGTTCGTTGAACAGACGCGCGTCGATTCCGGCTTGTCGATTACCGTGGAGCGGGTCTCGTATTACCCGCCATGTCCATTCCACCCGGAGTGCGTGGATGCGGTCCGCAATGCAACGGCCAAGCTCGGTTACTCGACCATGGATGTGGTGTCCGGCGCCGGCCACGACGCGATCTATGCGGCGCGCCTGGCGCCGGCCGGAATGATCTTTGTTCCGTGCAAGGACGGCATCAGCCACAATGAGATCGAAGACGCCAAGCCCGAGCACCTTGAAGCGGGCTGCAATGTGCTGCTGCACGCCATGCTGGAGCGCGCTGGCGCCGTTTGATTGCGATGGTACGGACGGTAGAATAAAACAGGGGCGCCATTGGGCGCCCCTGTTTTAACTGAATTACAAAAAACCAACCACGTTTTTGTATTCCGACCTCTTAGTAGCTGGTCAACGCAACCGGCTCGCCGCCTTTGAATTGGAACACCGTGACCGGCGACTGTTTCAAGTCATGCTTGTCATCGAATTCATAAGCGCCGGCGACACCCTTGTACTTGATCTTCGCAAGGGCCGGACCGTACAGCTTCGGCTCGACCGAGTTGGCGGCCTTCATCGCTTGTGCGATCAGCATCATGCCGTCGTAAAAGGATGCGGCATACACTTCCGCAGGACGCTTGAATTGCTTTTTGTAGTCTTCCGCGAAGACCTTGCCGCCGGCAAGTTTTTCCAGCATGGCGCCGCCCTGCGTGCAATAGATGTGCTCGCCAACGGCGTCGCCACCGAGGCGGCCCATTTCAGGCGAGCAAATGCCGTCGCCGCCCAGCATCTTCACATTCAAGCCGATCTGTTTCATCTGGCGCGCCATCGGAGCCCCCTGCGGTGCATAACCACCGTAGAAAATTGCGTCCGGCTTCTTTGCCTTGGTGGCTGTCAGGATCGCCGCAAAGTCGCTGGCTTTGTCGGTGGTGAACTCCTTGCCTAGAATCTGAATGCCGTTCGCCTTGGCCATTTTCTCGAATGCATTGGCCAGTCCCTGCCCATAGGCGGTCCGATCGTCGATGATGACCACGCGCTTTACCTTCAGCTCGCGCGCCGCATACAGGGCTATTTTCCCGCCCAGTTGATTGTCGCTTGCGGCAACCCGAAATACATTCGGGAAGCCCTGTTCGGTCACTTTTGGATTGGAGGACACCGTTGCCATGACAATGCCGGCGTCGTTGTAGACTTTGGATGCAGGAATTGTCACGCCCGAGTTGTAAGGGCCAACCACCCCCTTTACGCCGGCATCGACCAGCTTTTGTGCCACGTTCACGCCGGCGCGCGGGTCGCCCTGGTCATCTTCGATCACCAGTTCAAATTTCACTTTCTTCCCGCCAATCACCATGGGCTGGCTGTTGAGCCGGTCCGCCGCCATCTGGAGGCCGCCCTGGTTGTCTTTTCCGGCAGAAGCCTGCGGTCCGGACAGCGGGCTGCTGAAACCGATTTTTACTGTTTGAATATCTTGTGCGAAGGAAAAGGCCGGCGCCAAGAGCAACAACGATATTAGTTTGCGGGAAATGCGCATGATGGTCTCCAGAGTGTTGTTGATAATATGAGGAAAATTCCGATTTCCCTCACTTTGTTGGGCTGCAGTATAACCAGATTGGGCCCAAATAAAGTGAGGAAAAATGCCTCATTAACCTCACTTTATTGGGCCGTCGCCGCCCTCAATGAGATATAAAGATAACATCATTTCCTGCCTTGGATATGCTTTTCCATGCAGCGGACCGGTTACAGGAAGCGATCAAGGATCTTCTTGCTGTGCTTATCGAGCTCGAGCGTGTTGCGGATCAGGAAGTGGATGCCGTGGGTATCCGAGATCAGCAAGGTGTCGGGCCCGATGCGGCGGATATCTTCTTCGCCGCGCAGCACAAATGTCGTTTCGCCGCGATCCGTGATCACGCTCCAGGTGCAGGGCGTGGCGTAGCTGGTGACGTCGACAATGCGCGCAATGGCGGGCATGAATTCGCGCGCGCCCAGTTCTTGTTCCACCAGCGCACGCACGGTGTCGGGCAAATCCTGCAAGCGGGCGATCCACGCCACTTCGTGCCCGTCGGCGCCGACCATGGCAATGCCGTGATCGGGCGCCTGGATCGGAAACGCGCGCACCGGCGCCACGTTGTCATGGGTCTGGCCGTCGGCGGCGCTGAGCGTCAGGCGGCCGAACGGGTTGCGGATCAAATCAAAACGGCTGGTGGTCATCGTCATGCCTCGGGATTGACTGTGTTGGCGCGGTCGGCTGCGGCGATCGCCAGCGCGTTGTCGTCGCGATCGTCCAGGTCGGTATCGACGTTGCGCGCCTGGGCTTGATACAGGCGGTAGTAAGCGCCCTGGCGCGCCATCAATTCGTCATGCGGGCCCACTTCGACTACCTGGCCATGATCGAGCACCACCAGCCGGTCGGCCCGGTGCAGGGTCGACAAGCGGTGGGCAATGGCGATCGTGGTGCGTCCGTGGACCAGGTTGTCAAGCGCTTTCTGGATTTCCTTCTCGGTCTCCGAGTCGACCGAGGAAGTCGCCTCATCCATGATCAGGATGCGCGGATCGATCAGCAGCGCGCGCGCGATCGAGATGCGCTGGCGCTCGCCGCCGGACAGCCCCTGGCCGCGTTCGCCGACCATCGAGTCATAGGCCTGCGGCAGGCGCAGGATGAACTCGTGGGCGTGGGCGGCGCGCGCGGCGGCGATGATTTCCTCGCGGCTTGCCTCCGGTTTTCCGTAGGCGATATTTTCGGCGATGGTGCCGAAGAACAGGAACGGTTCCTGCAGCACCAGGCCGATATTGCGCCGGTAGTCGGCGATCGGGAACGAGCGGATGTCGACCCCGTCGAGCAGAATGGCGCCTTCGGACACGTCGTAGAAGCGGCAAATCAAATTGACCAGCGTGCTCTTGCCTGAGCCGCTGACACCGGTGACCGCGACCAGCCGGCCGAG
>JANPCW010000773.1:0-2152 GCA_031431155.1 Janthinobacterium sp.
CTGCGCCCGCAAAGTTACTTCGTCGGGGCCGGCGACAAGGACCAGGTGATTCACTCCAAGCTGGGGGCCAGCGAACAATATCTGAACAGCCGCTTTGCCAACAGCTACCCGGCCCTGGTGCGCTATCCGCTCACCCTAAGCTACCGCCACGGGCCCCACCTGGCCTATGCGATGGCGGCGCTCAAACAGAAAGCGGTCGATTCGAACCTGCCGCTGCGCACCGAGATCCAGCAAAGCCACTACGCAGCGCAAGCGAGCGCCGACGCCTGCGCGCAGCGCGTCGTCGAGGCGATCATGGCGTGGAAGCGCGCCAGGCTGCCGCTGGACGCCTGCGCGATCCTGGTGCGCGATCGGCACCAGTCGATCGCGATCGAGAACGCACTCATGCAGGCCCAGATCGGCTACCGGACCGAGACGATGCAGGGCTATCTGTTGTGCGACGAAATTCTGTTCCTGCGCGGGATGATCGCGATCGCACTCAAAAATCTCGGCTCGGTCAAGTCGGATCCGGTGCGCAGGGCGATCGTCGAGTCGCTCGCCATTTTCGGTGAAGTCGATCTGACGCCGCAAGAGCTGGACCAGGCCAAAAATATCATCGCCAAGGATCCGGAGACCCTCAGTTACTTCTTCAGCGGCCAGCTACAGCGCAGCAAGTCGGAGGGTGCACGGGACCGGATCTCAAGCACGGTCGCCTACGTAGAGAGCGTGCAGCCCGACATGGCGGCCGACATCGTTTTGCGCGAAATTTGCGCGCAGGTGAATCTCGAAGCGGTGGCAAAGCGCATCTATGTGCGCCCCTACGATGCCAACGTGGTGTCGAAGTCGGTGGCCGGCTTTATTGCGGCGGCCACCAGTTCCGGCATGAGTCTGCGCGCTTTCTCGGAATGGTTGGGCGCGGCCGAGGCATTTGCGAGCCAGAAAAAAACCAAGGAGCTAGTCTTGCTCGAGTGCGTTGCCAACGCCAAGGGCAAGGAATTCGACCATGTGATCCTGCCATTTTTGGAAGTGGGAGAGTTTCCGAATCCGATGTGTGAGCGCAAGGAAGAAGAAAACCTGTTCTACGTGGGCGCCACCCGCGCCAAGCTGCGCCTGACATTGATCTCGCCGCTGGTCGCGGAACAACGTAGCCCCTTCATCGGGCAAATGAAACTGGACGCGTCCATGGCGCGCGCGAATGCTGCGGTGGACAGGAATGCTGCACAGGCGGGCGTTGCCGCAGCGACCCGCTACGACTTAAAAGTTCCGTTTGCGGACAAGGATCAGGTCAAGGCCTTGGGCGCAGA
This sequence comes from Janthinobacterium sp., assembly GCA_031431155.1. Classification (GTDB taxonomy): domain Bacteria; phylum Pseudomonadota; class Gammaproteobacteria; order Burkholderiales; family Burkholderiaceae_D; genus JANPCW01. Next base: position 1,284 of record JANPCW010000773.1, read on the forward strand.
GTGGGATATGACGCGCCGGGTCTGGTATGTAAGAGCGGAAGCGGGCATCGATTTGAAACCGTTCGCCGCGTGGCTGCGTGCCTGAAGTGTCCCGCCACCGCGCGCGGCGAGATCGTCGTCACCCCAACCATTGAAAAGCCGGGTAAGCTTGCGCCATGCACCGCGCCCTATTGCACCCTCTTGCACCCTAAAAAATGATCACCACGAGCTACGTTTCAACTTTTTCCGGCAACCGCTTTTACCCGCTGGTGCCGCGCATCGAACAGGTTGCGATCGAAGATATTGCACACGGCCTGGCCTACCAGTGCCGCTTCAACGGGCAAACCCGGGAATTTTATTCGGTGGCGCAGCACAGCCTGATCGTGGCGACGCTGGTGCCGCCTGAGCTGAGGCTGGCCGCGCTGCTGCACGATGCGGCCGAGGCTTACCTGGGGGACATGGTCAAGCCCCTCAAAGTGTTGCTGCCGCAATTTTCCGAGCTGGAAGACCAGGTCACCGCGATTATCGCCGCCACCTTTGACATCGATTTTTCCGACTACGCGCCGATCAAGCGGGCCGATCTGATTGCGCTGGCCACCGAAAAACGCGACCTGATGCCGTATTCGGTCGAACGCTGGGATTATCTGGACCATATCGCGCCGCTGCCGGAGGCCATTGTTCCGATGGGGCCAAGCGCGGCCAAGACCGGATTTCTCGCTGAATTCGCGCGCCTGCAGGCCCTGCGCCGGCGCTAGTGTAGTGTTGCATTCTGTTTGCTACTTAACCGGCTATTGGCGCGGATGACCTTTTGGAGGATGTCGCGAGCAGATGCAGTCCAGATAAATGGCTTCGGATTGGCGTTGTGATGGACGACGTATTGTTCGATGGCG
>JANPCW010000774.1:0-2315 GCA_031431155.1 Janthinobacterium sp.
AATCCGCGTCAACGGCATCGGCCCCGGCACCATTTTGACCGAACTTGCCAAGAAAGCGGTGCTGGCCAGCCCCGAAGCGCGCCACACAATCTTGTCGCGCACTCCGCTCGGGCGTTGTGGCGAACCGGAGGAAGTCGCCTCGATCGCCGCCTTCCTGGCCAGTGACGACGCTTCCTACATGACCGGCCAGACGCTGTACGTCGACGGCGGCCGCCTCGCGCTGAATTACACGGTACCGGTAAAGTAATGAGCTCGCGTCCAAACGAACTCAACTATATACAAATTCCATATATCAGATATGCGAAATGACAATTAGACCTATATGGCGCAATGCAGCATAATTGCACCTGTCTCCACTATTCTCCTCCAAGAAAATAGTTTTAAGCCCGCTTTCACCAGCGGGCTTTTTTTTGTCCATCGCCGCCGCAAACGCGAGCCGGCGAGCAACTTGAGCCGTGTCATGGCGCGGTCACATCCGGAAGCTATACTTCAAACATCTTCTGTACATGCCACCGATATGCATGATTGAAGCTAGGTGTGCCCGATTTAGCGTCTGGCACACCAACCGAATTTCCCCGATCGATCTGCTGCTGGCTCCGCCCGATCTTAGGTTTCAGCCCGCTTTAACCAGCGGGCATTTTTTGCCTGCCATTCGTTCCGCAGATCCTTGCGCCGCCATTTTTTTCGACTATGATGAAAAGTCCTAGTCAGCGCTTATCAACCGAACAACCACCGGAGCAACGATTGATGTTTCTATTCTCAAACCAGCGGACCGTGGCAGACAACGATTTCATCTCAGCAAACGACGCGCTCAGTTCCAGGAAATACGTATGGTCCTGACAGAACTCGACCCCGACAGCTTCAATGATCACATCCAACTTGACGACGAGCGACCCGGCGAGATTGTGACTTCCGGCAAGATGAGGGAAACCTGTCCCAAGTGTAAGGACGTACATTTGCAATTGATCTTACGTCAAGAAAACATAAAAACAGCTTACCTTCTGTGTCCCACCTGCAGCAGTTGTTTTGACGTCCAGTATTCAGATCGCGCTTCTGCACTTTCGCTGTAGATTCACCTAACCTAGCCAAGCCCGACCTAGGTATGCCGCATGCGCGCCGGTTCGATTGCGCGCATCGGCTCACACTACAATCCATTCCAACCGCATTCACCTCCCCGGCCAGCAGGACAAACTGTGCATCGCTCGCTACGTGGTATTGTTGCCGACCTTACTTTTGTGGTCCTTTCTACCCATGCGCGCCATTCTGACACTGCTTTTCCTTGATCCCCGATATGAAAAGACGCGCTACCGGTGGGCAATCCTCCTGTACTTGCTGGTTGTCTTCATGGGATCGATTCCCGGCGCCCGGGCCAGCATCGGCAACTTTGCATCGGGCCTGGTCCTGCATTCGCTGGCGTACGCGGTCCTGACCGTACTACTGTTTACCGGAAGCAGCGGCAGCGCGATGCAGCGTGCCATAAAATCGATCCTTACCGTCATGGTCTTGGGCGCTCTCGATGAGTTTATCCAAAGTTTCTTCCCATACCGAAGGGCAAGCATCATCGATTGGGCGGTGGACTCCAACGCGGCCGTGATCGTATCGGCACTGCTGTGGGCCGCCTGGCCGAGATTGATGGGTGCCGTCGTCCCGGCGCCGTGACACCGTGCCGAGTTTGCCTGAAGCCGTGTCACTCCTGGTCACGCCACTTTAAGTGAATCGCTTGACCTGCCTCATCGCCCGACTGGAACACGGGAACGAAGCGTCCGCTTTTTCCTCCTACCGTTGGAGAGATACCTAACGCAATCAACCGGCGTTCACCCATAACAATTGACGAATGCTCAACCTTTGGTCATTGGTAAGCAAACCAGCGTGTTGTATTGGGAGATCATGATGACGAATCGAACCGACTTGTTGGCGGGATTATTGTTGCTTGGCTTGGCGGGCTGTGCCAGCACTTCCACCGAGCGCTTAACCAGCATTAGTGGCTCGGGCGATTCCTTTCGCACCGACTTTACGGCCCCCAACCGTTCGTCAGCGCAGCCATCGGCATCAGTGGATCGCCTCACCGAACCCAGCCTTTCGTTGACGCAAAGCTCAGCTATTGAACTGTCGGGCGTGGTTCAGTCGATCGATATGGTGCATCGCGAGGATACCGGGGTGGAGTCGGGATCAGCCGGCACGGCGGCAGGCTCCAGTGACGTCCTGTATCGCGTCATCATGCAGATGGACGACGGAACAATGCAAACATTCGAGCAAGACACGCAACCGACCTATCAAAACGGGGATCGGATTCAGGTTCTTGGGGGCGTGGTGGG
>JANPCW010000775.1:0-3160 GCA_031431155.1 Janthinobacterium sp.
GACCGGCTTGCCCTGGAACAGGCGGAACTTGTACTTGCCCGAGAGCTTGCCGAACGCGATGACGGAACCGGAAAAGGTGATCGCGCCGACAAAGGTGCCGATGAACAGTTCCAGGCGATTACCGAACGGCAGCGCCTCGCCCAGTTTGGCGATGTTGAATGCCCACGGCTCGGACACCGCGGCGATCGCGATGCACACGGCTGCCAGGCCGATCAGCGAGTGCATCGCCGCGACCAGTTCCGGCATCTTGGTCATTTCGACCTTCTTGGCCAGCACGGCGCCGATCCCGCCGCCAATCACCAGGCCGGTCAGCACCAGGGCCATGCCCATGCCGCCGCTTTCCGCCTCCGCTTTCAGCTTGAGCATCAACGCCAGCGTGGTCACGGCAGCGATTGCCATCCCGCTCATGCCAAATACATTGCCGCGGCGCGCCGTGGCCGGCGACGACAAGCCCTTCAGGGCCTGGATAAAGCAAACGGATGCGATCAGGTACATCATCGTCACCAGGTTCATGCTGATGAAATTCATGCCTGTCCTCCTTCTGTGGCTGCGATCGCCTTGGGCGCCTTCTTCTTGAACATTTCCAGCATGCGCTGGGTCACCAGGAAGCCGCCGAACACGTTCACGGCGGCCAGCGCCACTGCCAAGGTGCCGGCCACCTGACCGACGATGCCGGTGGTCAGGCCGGCGGCCAGCATGGCGCCCACGATGATAATCGCCGAGATCGCATTGGTCACCGCCATCAGCGGCGTATGCAAGGCCGGCGTAACGGTCCAGACCACGTGGTAGCCGACGTAAATGGCCAGCACGAAGATGATGAGATTAATAATGGTGTGACTGACTTCCATGACGTCCTCCTGTATGAGTATGATGGGGCAGGCCCAGGCCACGATCCGCCCGTGCCGAAACGCGCTATTTTTTCAGGCTGGTGATCTTGTTCGTGTCATCGACGAAAACGATCTTCGGTTGGTACTCCGGGATCTGCTGTTCCGTCATTGGCGCGTAGGTGGCGATAATTAACAAATCGCCCAGATGAGCGCGGCGCGCGGCCGCCCCGTTGAGCGAGATCTCGCCGCTGCCGCGCAGGCCGGGAATCGCGTAGGTCGAAAAGCGCTCGCCGTTGTTGACGTTGTAGATCTCGATTTTCTCGTTGACCCAGATATCGGCCGCTTCCAACAGATCCTGATCAATGCCGCACGAGCCTTCGTAATTAAGATCGCATTGGGTCACGGTCACCCGATGCAGCTTGGCGCGCAACATAATTCTTTGCATGGACATCTGGTCCTTCCCTTTTCTTGAAAATTTTATTTGCGCAGCACGTCGCCACCAAAGCACACCAGGGTCGCTTTCAGGATCTCGTCTTCGCGGTCGATCACCAAGTTGGCATCCTTATCGACGATCAGCTTGAGAAAATCGAGCACGTTGCGCGCATACAGGGCCGATGCATCGGCCGCCACCAAGGTCGCCATATTCGGTTCGCCGACGATGAACACGCCATGCTTGATGACCGTCCTGCCCAGTTCGGACAGCGGGCAGTTGCCGCCCTGCTCGACTGCCAGGTCGACGATCACGGAGCCCGGTTTCATGGCCTTGACGGTCTCTTCGGAAATGAGAATTGGCGCGGCGCGCCCCGGAATCAGGGCGGTGGTGATGATGATGTCGGCCAGCTTGGCCCGTTCGTGCACCAATTCGGCCTGGCGCCGCATCCAGTCGGCCGGCATCGAGCGGGCATAGCCGCCCACGCCCTTGGCGATTTCCTTTTCTTCCTCGGTCAGGAACGGCACGTCGATGAATTTCGCGCCGAGCGACTCGACCTGCTCTTTCACCGGCGGGCGCACGTCGGACGCCTCGATCACGGCGCCCAGGCGCTTGGCGGTGGCGATCGCCTGCAGCCCGGCCACGCCCACGCCCATGATCAGCACACGCGCCGCCTTCACCGTGCCGGCCGCCGTCATCAGCATCGGCATGAAGCGCTGGTAGGTGTTGGCTGCGACCATGACCGCCTTGTAGCCGGCGATATTGGCCTGGGACGACAGCACGTCCATCGATTGGGCGCGCGTGATGCGCGGCGCCGCTTCCAGCGCGAAGGCGGACAGCCCGGCCGCGGCCATCGCTTGAAGATTGTCGGCATCGAAGGGATTGAGCATGCCGATCAGGACCGCGCCCGACTTCATCAGGGCGCGCTCGTCAGCGCTTGGCGCACGCACCTTGAGCACCATGTCGGCGCCCAGTGCGTCGGCGGCGGTGCCGATCTGCGCGCCGGCGGCGAGGTAGGCGTCATCGATCACGGAAGCCATCACGCCGGCGCCCGCCTGGACCGTCACCTGGTGCTTGGCCGCGACCAGCTTCTTGACTGTTTCGGGAGTTGCCGCAACCCGGGTTTCGCCCGGCCGCGTCTCGGCCGGTATGCCTATTCTCATGAACGCCTCCTAAATTAATAAACTGACCAGAATACTACACGGAAAATACAAAATAGAACTACCGTTCGTTTTTTCTAGATGACTTGCTCGAATATTGATTTTTATTATTTTTTACCAGCCCCACCCGCAACTGCCGGCCCGACTCGGGAAACAAAGCGCGGCTCGGGGTAAAATGGCGGCTCTTTTTCAAGGATGATCATGCCGCGTATCTGGAAACCGTCCGTCACAGTAGCCGCCGTTATCGAGCGCGCCGGCCTCTTCTTGCTAGTCGAGGAAGAAACCAGCGAAGGCGTACGTCTGAACCAGCCGGCTGGGCACCTCGACCCGCACGAATCGCTTGAACAGGCGGTGGTGCGCGAAACGCTGGAAGAGACGGCCCACGAGTTCACCCCCAGCGCACTGGTGGGCATGTACATGTCGCGCTACCAGTCGCTGCGCAGCGGCCTGGACGTGACCTATTTGCGCTTCACGTTCTGCGGCGAGGTCGGCCAACTGCACGACAGGCCGCTCGACCACGGCATCATCCGCACGCTGTGGATGTCGCGCTCCGAAATGGCCGCTTGCCCGGAGCGCCACCGCAGCCCGCTGGTGCTGCAGTGCGTCGACGACTACCTGGCGGGCAAGCGCACGCCGCTGGCGCTGCTGCACACGCACGAGTCGGTGTATCTGGCCGAAGATTTGGCCGACGATAACGAGATTGCGGATGGTATGAAAAATGCGTAGAGAATGTACAAACCATG
>JANPCW010000776.1:0-11186 GCA_031431155.1 Janthinobacterium sp.
TTGCCGAGGTCGACGTGACCCATGACGGTGACCACCGGTGCCCGCGACAGCGCTTCGAAGTGCGCATGCTCGCCGTTATCGGCCAGCAGTGCTTCAGGATCGTCGAGTTCAGCCGCGAATGCCTTGTGGCCCATTTCTTCGACCAGAATCATGGCCGTTTCCTGGTCCAGCACTTGATTGATGGTGCACATCTGACCGAGTTTCATCAAATGCTTGATCACTTCGGAAGCCTTGACCGACATCTTGTGCGCCAGCTCTGCTACCGTGATGGTCTCAGGTACGTGCACATCCTTGATCACGGCTTCGGTTGGTGCCTGGAAGTTCGTTTCGCGGTCGTCGCTATGGGATGGACGACGGCCTTTCGCGCCGCCACGCCAGCCGTCGCGCCCGCCACCGGTGTTACCGCGCGGTTTGAGCGCGCCGGTGGCGCCGCGTTTTTTCGCGTCGTCTTGCCAGGTCGAGGAGACATTGGCCGACTTGATCGACTTCTTGTCGGCCACAGCCGGCTTCTTATCGTCTTTTTTATCGCCCGGCTTTTTGTCGGCCGGCTTGTGCAAGGTGCCTTCCGGCGCTTTCGGTTTGAGCGCAGCCACTGGCGGCGCTACCGGCTCCGGTGCCTTGATGGCACGGCGCGGCGCATTCATCATGGCCTTGATCTGGGCCACTTCGTCGGCCACGGCTTTACGGGCGCGATCGGTCGCTTCCGCTTTTTCAGCAGCTTCTTTGGCAGCAACGGCAGCTTTTTTCTTGGCTTCCTCGGCCGCCGCTTTTTTCTTTTCGTCGGCGGCAGCGGCGTCCGCGGCAACCGCTGCGCCAGCACCAGCGCTAGCCGCTTGCGCTGCCGCTTTCTTGGCTTCAGCTTTCGCTTCGGCTTCGGCTGCGCGCCGGGCGTCGAGTTCAGCTTGCTGGGTCGCTTTTACTTGTGCTTCCTGCTCGGCGTCGAGCTTGGCCAGACGCTCCTGCTTTTCGTGCAGGTCCGCTTCCTGGCGCGCGATCAGCGCAGCCTGGCGGCGCGCGTCTTCCTCGCGCCGCGCCACTTCGGCCGGGTCGATCACGGGTGCGACCGGTGCTGCCACCGGCGCCGGCGGCGCGACCACTTCATCGCGCTGCACAAAGGTGCGCTTCTTGCGCACTTCAACCTGAATCGTGCGTGACTTGCCAGTGGCATCGGCCTGCTTGATTTCGGTGGTTTCCTTGCGCGTCAGCGTGATCTTCTTCTTTTCGCTGTCGGCCACGGTACCGTGGGTGCGCCGCAAATGATCGAGCAGCTTGTCTTTATCATCTTTCGACAATGGATCTGACGACGAATCTTTTTCGACGCCAGCAGAACGCAGCTGCGTCAGCAGCAAATCTGCAGGCATCTTCAGTTCGGTGGCAAATTGGGCTACATTGTTGCTCGCCATTCAGTCCTCTTTTCTTTGTGTCGCGTAGATGATAATGATGCTCTCTTAAGCTTGGCTGGTTTCGGCCAGACTCCAGGCCTTGGCCTGCAAGGCCTTGGCGCGGTCATCGTACTTCGAGTCAACCAACTTCATCTCATCGTCGGTCACATCTTTAAATTCACTCTTGATCAATGCACGCGCGCGGTCCGCCGACAAGGCCAGGATGGCGCCAAATTCGTCGTAAGCGAGTGCCGCGAAGGCGGGCACGGTCTTGATTCCTGCCAGACCGAGCTTGCCGGCGGTGACGCGGTCCATGCCTTCCAGGCCAACCAGCGCCTCGTCCATGCCTTCCAGACCCTCTTCGGATGCGATCGCCTCGGTCACCAGCGCATCACGCGCCCGGGTCCGCAACTCATTGACCGTATCTTCGTCGAACGATTCGATTTCCAGCATTTCCGAAATCGGCACGTAGGCAATCTCTTCCAGGCTGGCGAAACCTTCGTCCACCAGAATGTCGGCCACTTCCTGGTCGACATCGAGTTTTTCCATGAACAGGGCGCGCACGAACGCCGTTTCCAGCGCCGATTTGTCGGCCGATTCTTCAGCCGTCATGATATTGATCTTCCAGCCCGTCAGCTCGGCGGCCAGACGCACGTTCTGGCCGGAGCGGCCGATCGCGATCGCCAGATTCTCTTCGTCGACGACCACGTCCATCGCATGCTTTTCCTCATCGACCATGATCGAGGAGACATTGGCCGGCGCCAGCGCGCCGATCACGAACTGCGCAGGATCATCCGACCAGAGCACGATATCGACCCGCTCGCCGCCCAGTTCGCCAGTGACGGCCTGGACCCGCGAGCCGCGCATGCCGACGCAGGTACCGATCGGATCGATCCGCTTGTCGGCCGTGTACACAGCGATCTTGGCACGCACACCGGCGTCACGGGCTGCCGACTTAATCTCCAGCATGCCTTGCTCGATCTCGGGCACTTCCAACTCGAACAGCTTCTTGATGAAGTCCGGCGCGGTGCGCGACAGGATCACCTGCGGTCCGCGCATGTTACGGTCGATGCGTAATATAAATGCGCGCACCCGGTCGCCGATCCGCAAATTCTCTTTCGGGATCATCTGGTCGCGCGGCAAGCGCGCTTCGATCTTGCCCGACTCGACGATCGCGTCACCGCGTTCCATGCGCTTGATGGTGCCGGTCACGAGCGCATCGCCGCGCTCGAGGAAGTCGACCAAAATCTGTTCGCGTTCGGCATCGCGCACCCGCTGCAGCACGACCTGCTTGGTGTCTTGCGCAAAGCGGCGGCCAAACTCGACCGACTCGATCGGCTCTTCGATATGGTCGTCGATTTCGATATCGGAAATTTGCTCTTTGGCTTCAAAGTGCAAGATTTCCTGATCCGGCAATTGGAGGCCGGCTTCGTCAGGCACCACGTGCCAGCGACGGAACGATTCGAACTCGCCGGATTCGCGGTCGATCGACACGCGAATATCGACTTCGCCCTCGTAACGCTTCTTGGTGGCTTGCGCCAGGGCGAACTCGAGCGCGCCGAAGACGACATCCTTATCGACGTTTTTTTCGCGCGCCAGCGCATCAACCAATAACAACACTTCGCGACTCATGCTTTGCGACTCCTAAAATCCACCTGCGGCACCAAGTGTGCCTTATCCAGATCGGCGAGCGTAAATTCCAACATCGCCGGACCATCTTTACCTTCAAATTCCAAACTCAACTGCTCGCCCACGGGTTCTTGCAAGATCCCAGTGAACGACTTCCGGTTGTTGGTACCCGGCATCGCCACACGCAGCTTGACCAGCGCCTCGAAGCCGGCGAAGCGCACGAAATCGGCCATCTTGCGCACCGGCCGATCCAGCCCCGGCGACGAAATTTCGAGCCGCTCGTAGGCCGCGTTTTCGACCGTCAGCACATGCGACAGCTGATGACTGACCGTGGCGCAGTCCTCGACCGTGATCAAGCCCTTTTCGGGCGCGTCTTGCGCGCTGAAATCGATAAACACGCGCAATAGTCCGCGCTCGGCCCGTTCAACATCAACCAGCTCGTAGCCCAGACCCGTTACCGTCTTTTCAATTAATTCCAACAGCTGCAAGAAGTTTCTCCAAATCGAAGCCAGTCCGACGCCGGGCCATTAAAACGGTTCACCAATAAAAAAATGGGCATCTGCCCATCTTCTTGTATTCCCAACCAGATGAAAGCACTAACCACCGAAAAACTCTGCGGAGGACTTTTATTAGGCTGCAGATTATAACCTCTAATTGCCTGCACCGCAATGGCGCAACTGTCATCTGAATCAAGCAACAACAGTTGCGCAAGAGCTATATCAGGTGCCGGCGGGATCCCTGTCCGCAAGCGCCGATGGCATTGAAGCGATCAGCCTTTACTACGGCGGCGCGGGGCAGCTTGATCCATGTTGCCGCGGCTGTGCCCCTGCCCCTGATTGCGGCGCGGCGCCGAATTGGCAAAGCCGAACGTGGTTTGCATCGGATCCGGTTGGCGGCCGCCTTGCGGGCCACGACCAGGCTGACCCTGGCGCCCTTGGCCACCTTCACCGCCGGGGCGACCTTGACCCTGGAATCCACGACCCGGACCGCCTTCGCCGGGTCGACCCTGGCCTGGACGACCCTGGCCTTGCGCACGCCCTTCGCCGCCTGGACGCCCCTGCCCTTGCGGGCCGCCTTGACCCTGGCCTTGCGCACGCCCCTGCCCCTGGGGCCGTCCCTGCCCCTGCCCCTGGAACTGGCCTTGCGGACGGCCTTGGCCTTGCCCCTGGAACTGCCCTTGCGGACGACCCTGGCCCTGAAACTGCCCTTGCGGCTGGCCGCGGCCGGCACCGAAACCACCGGAACGTCCGGGCGGCTTGGCAAAAGGAGCGGCATTCTTGTTGTCCAGATCGATACGGTTGCCGTTCGGCTCGTTCGGCTCATGGGACTCGCTCGGCTCGCGCCGCTCGCTGCGCCCCTTGGGGCCGCGAGCATCGCCGGTTGGCACTTTTTTCTCGATGCCGTGTGCGGCCAGCAGGTCGCGCACGGTGTTTTCTTCCATCTCTTCCCAACGCCCGCGCTTCAAGTTGCTTGGCAAGGTCAGCGCGCCGTAACGGGTGCGGATCAGGCGCGACACGGTCAGGCCGATCGCTTCAAACATGCGGCGCACTTCGCGGTTGCGGCCTTCGCCGATCACGACGCGGTACCACTTGTTGATCCCCTCGCCGCCGCCGTCGGCGATTTTCGAGAACTGCGCCAGGCCATCACCGAGCTCTACGCCGGCCAGCAACTTCTGGCGCATCCCCTCTTCCAGCTCGCCCAGGGTACGCACCGCGTATTCGCGGTCGATGCCGTAGCGTGGGTGCATCAGCTTGTTGCAAAGATCGCCCGACGTGGTGAACAACAACAGGCCTTCAGTATTGAAGTCAAGGCGTCCAACGGCCAGCCATTTGCCCACTTTCATCGTGGGCAGGCGATCGAACACGGATGGACGGCCATCCGGATCATCGTGACTAACAATCTCGCCGGCCGGCTTGTGGTACACCAGCACGCGCGGCGGTTTCTTGCTCACGCGGCGTTGAATCAGCTTGCCGTTGATCCGGACCTGGTCGGTCGGCAAAATGCGCTGGCCGATGTGGGCCGGCTCGCCGTTGACCGACACGCGTCCGGCCAGGATCAGTTCTTCCATGTCGCGGCGCGAACCGAGACCGGCTTCGGCCAAAACTTTGTGCAATTTCGGTGCGTCGTCGTCGGACGTCAGATCGCGCCGCACTGCTTTCGGCGGGGCCGAACGGCCACCATCTTCGCTGTCAAACGCGGCCGAAGTCACGAATGAAAACGCGGCATCGGCATCACCATCTTTCGACGGCGCCGGCTGGCGCGGCTTGCCGCCCTGGCCCTTGCCTTTTTGCGCACCCTTGCCAGAACCAGCATTGCGTGGCTGGGTGCGTTGGCCACGTTCGGGACGAACCGGCGCACCGGCTGTCCCATCGGCGCCGGTCTCCGGTGTTGTGCCATCCAACTCGGGCGCTGCGACCACCGGTGGTACGAATCTTGGCTCGCGCAGACCACGCTCTTCGCGCATCTGGCGCGGGCCGCGCGGACCGCGCTCGATGCGCGGCGCGCCCGCATCGCTTGGTCCGGACTGGGGCGCGAGCGCATCGACGAGCAACGCATCAGGCTTGGCGGCGCGCGGCGCGCGCGGTGTGCGGGCCACGGGAGCGCTGGACGCCTCAACCGGGGCGCCCACAGCGTCAATCTCAGGCACTGCCTTAAGCGCAGGCTTGGCGCGCGGTTTCTTGACCGGCGTGACCGGCGCTTGCGCGGTGGGCGAGTCTGCGACTGCGACCGCCACGATGACATCGGCACCGGCCTCGGCTTGCACCGTCTTGGCGCGCCGCTTTGGTTTTGGCGCATCGATTGCCGCACCGGCCGGCGTCGCTTCAGCCTCGATCTGCGCCTTGGTGCGGCGCTTCGGCTTGGCAACTACTTCAGGTACGCCGTCCAGCGCAGTGTCGACAACGGTCAATTTGGATTTAGGTGGATTCATTGTTCGTTTCATGGTTGTGCTGACCTGGCGCAGCGTCAACCGTTAAATCTGGCGCAGGGTCGTGAGTAAAGGCTTCGGTCAACGAAGCATCGTGGCCGGCATCAGGGCTTGCTGCTACATCCGTCTCGGTTGTAGGGCTACCTGCGCCAACATGTTCGGCAACATTGTTCGTTGCTTTTTCAAAATTTTCCTGCAAGGCGGCTTCGAGCGCTTCCATCTCGGCGCCGTTTTGCATTTCGCTAATTTGCTGCAAGGGCGGCAACTGGGAGAGCGAATTCAATCCCAGGTCGTCCAAAAATTGCTTGGTCGTGGCCAGCAATGCCGGCCGTCCAACCACATCGCGGTAACCGATCGCATCGACCCAGCCGCGGTCTTCGAGCATTTTGATGGTCTGCGAATTAACGGCCACACCACGGATTTCTTCGATATCGCCGCGCGTTACAGGTTGGCGGTAGGCGATGATCGACAGCGTTTCAAGTGTCGCACGTGAATACTTGGGCGGTTTTTCCGGGGTGAGCCGGTCAAGGTAGAGCTTCATTTCCGGGCGGCTTTGAAAGCGCCAGCCAGTCGATAGGCTCACCACCTCGATGCCCTTGCCGGCCCAATCGCTACGCAATTCTTCGAGCATCAGTTTGATCGTGTCGGCGCCAACCCCGGCGCCGCGCGGGCGGCCTTGATCGTCGAGCTCGACAAAAAGCTTCTTTAGTCCATGGATCGACAAGGGCTCATGCGCGCATAACAACGCGGTTTCGAGGACTTTTTTAGCCTCAGCTGTATTCATAGCGATTCTTGTACGGCTTATTTTTGCACTATATGCAGAGAACGTATCAAAAAACATTGAGCGATACACACGGCCGACCATGCCCGACGTCGACTTGCTGCAGTACTCGCTGATGCTGGATTCCGACGCCCTGGCAGATGTGCGCTGAGCGGGAAAATTACAGATGGAGAGAAAATCGCCCTGCCATCGAATTGTAAGTCGTTGATTTCAAAGTGAAACGCAGTACCTGCGCCGTGCCTATAGCGTCACGAATCGGCGTGGTTTCAATCAACAGGCCCAATTGTACCTGATAAAAACCCGAAAAGTGCAAATATGGGCGCGGCGCGTTGTCGCGGCGCCATAGAGCGGGGCTTGGTTTTAAGTGAGTGCTTCTGACAAAATTGCCGAGACACCGAGAAATGCCGGGTACTCGGTGGTGATCACAAAAGTAGGTACTTGCGCCAGATAAGCGACAAACCGTCCCTTTTGCTCGAAGCGGGCACGGAACGACGACTTTGCGAAACGCTCCCCCAGACGTGGCACGATGCCGCCACCGATATAGATCCCACCCTGCGCGCCAAGGGTAATGGCAAGGTTGCCGGCAACGGTGCCGAGCATGCCGCAAAACGTTTCGATGACTTCGTCGCACAGTGGCGATTCGCCCGCTAGCGCGCTGCGCGAAATTTCAGCCGCGCTCAAGGCCTTGACCGGCGCGCCAGCGCGTTCAGCCAGCGCACGGTAGATCAGCTCGATACCGACGCCCGAGATCAGGCGCTCTGCCGATACGTGCTCGAACTCGCGCCATGCAAATTGCAATATGACCAACTCGCTTTCGTTGGCGGGCGAAAAAGTGACGTGGCCGCCTTCACTGCTCAAGGCGATCCAACTCTCACCCGAAGCGATCATGCCCGACACGCCCAAACCGGTGCCGGCGCCGATTAATCCGATCGGTGCCCCATCGCGCGCGGCGCCGCGACCGACCTGTTGGCGCTGGTCCGGCGCCAGCAACGGCAAGGAACGCGCCAGAGCGCTGAAATCGTTCACCACCAACAGGGTATCGAAGCCGCACTCGATGCGCATCGCCTCGATCGAAAATTCCCAGTGATGGTTGGTCATGCGCACCACATCGCCATCGACCGGATTGGCGATCGCGACCGCGGCATGATGAACCACCCCGGCGTTCGCAGCCGCCACAAGAGGCGACGCCAGGTAGGCGAGCGCCGCCGCGGCCAGAGTCGGGTAACTGTCACATGGCAGAACCTGGATCAAATCAATCGTTCCCGGCGCCAGTTCCAGCGCAAAGCGCGCATTGGTGCCGCCGACATCGGCCAGCAAGCGCGGCCCGCCGGAGAAGGTCGATAAGGTCGGGGAGGGATGGGACTGAACGATCATGATGAGAAGTGGTAGGTTGAAGTCCTAGCTTAATGGATTTTCGCTCCAAGACGCAAGTTTTTTTGTAGTTTTGGTACATTTTAGGTGCATTTACCAATCTAGCCCATCGCAATTTTTACATTAAAAGTAGTACCACTACCTAACGCGACCAATGCCGGCTGCATGCCATGCATCCAGGCCCCCGCTCAGTGGCTTAGCGCGATGAAAACCTTGACCGTGCAACTGCTTGGCAACTTGTGCTGCGGTGACATCGTTCGGGCAGCTACAGTAGACGATGATATGGCGATCCTTGTCGAGCGCGGCAAAGTGCTCGGCCAGCGCGGCGTCATGAAACACGAGCGCGCCCGGAACTGGCGGCTCCAGCAATTGCGCTGTCGCGCTGCGTGCATCCACGATGACAGGTTCGTGTCCCTGCGCGATCAGCTCTTTCAGTTCGTCAATCGTAATGCGCGGGACCATCATCGCGCGCCGGAAACGGCGCCGCTCGACGTATTTATACAGCACGAAGGCGGCAAGTAAGGTACCCACCACCAGCAAGGCAGTACTTCCCATTGTAGCCAGGGACTCCAGCACCTGGTCGACCCGGGTGTGGAACATGGCGCCGATCAGCAGCCCGCTGCCGCTCCAGAGCAAGCCGCCGAGTACGCTGTAGCCGAGGAACTTGGCGTTTCCGGTTCCGATCGCCCCCGCCAGCGGAGGCGCAATGGTGTTGAATCCGGGGATGAATTTGGCGACGATCAGGCTTTTCGTGCCCCAGCGCCTGAAATTGTCCTCGGTCTGGCTCACGCAGTAGTCGGGCGAAAGGGAAATCTTGCACAGAAACCGCAAGATGCGCTTACCGTGGTAACGCCCGGCAAGGAACCAGGAATAGTCGCTGATCAGGCAAGCGGCCAGGCTGACCGCAAGACAGGCCAGCCAACTGGCCTGACCGTCGACTGAGAGCGCGCCGCCAACAATCAAGATCGGGAACGCGGGAATGGGCATGCCGACCTGCTCGACCAGCACCAGGACAAACACGATCAGCACACCATATTCCTGCAGCAACTGGATCAATTGAGGCATAACGCATTCCGAAAATCAGCCCTGAACCCCGCGCGGGATCGCACTGAGCAAGGTCCGGGTGTAGGGATGGGTCGGATTACGGTACAACTCATCCGAGTTGGCCATCTCCACCACTTTACCCTGATGCATCACCATCACCTGATCGGCCATGTACTTTACGACCGACAGGTCATGCGAAATGAAAATATAGCTCATTTTGAACTCATCCTGCAAATCCTGCAGCAGGTTCAATACCTGCGCCTGCACCGACACATCGAGCGCCGAGACCGACTCGTCGCAGACCAGGATCTCCGGTTTCATCGTCAGGCAGCGCGCGATCGCGATGCGCTGCCGCTGGCCGCCGGAAAACTCGTGCGGATAGCGGTGGAAGGCCTGCGCCGGCAAGCCCACTTTTTCCAGCAACAGGTTGGCCATCCCGATGCGCTCCCTGTCATTGGCGCCGATCTTGTGAATGCGCATCGGTTCCAACAAGATTTGCCCGACCGTGAAGCGAGGATTGAGCGATGCGTATGGGTTTTGGAAAATGATCTGGATCCGGCGCTTGTAGGCCATGTACTCATGATTCGGCATGGAAATGAGATCCTTGCCTTCGAACATGGCCGTGCCGCCGGTGGCCTGGTGCAGGCGCAGCAAGGTCAGGCCGACCGTGGTTTTACCCGAGCCCGATTCGCCCACCACGCCCAGCGTTTTGCCGCGCGGCAGAGTAAACGACACATCCTTCACGGCCTGGAATTCGCGCTTGCCGAACCAGCCGTGGCGCAGGTAAAAACTCTTGCTCAGGTTTTTCACCACCAGCACATTGTCTTCGTTGGGCAGGTAACCACGGGTGCGCTCCTTGAGGACGATCCCGGGACCGGCGCCTCCTTTCATATAGTCGTCGATCACCGGCAAGCGCCACGGCCGGGTGTCGAGCGACGGGCGGCAATGGAGTAAGGCCTTGGTGTAGGAATCGGCCGGCTGTTCGAAGATCTGGCGCACTTCGCCCGCCTCGCGTACCTCGCCGTTGCGCATCACGATCACCTGATCCGCAATTTCTCCGACCAGCCCCAGATCGTGGGTGATAAAGAGCACCGACATCTGGTGCTTTTGCTGGATTTTTCGGATCAAGTCCATGATCTGCTTCTGGATCGTCACGTCGAGCGCGGTGGTGGGCTCGTCGGCGATCAGCAACTTGGGTTCGCAGGCGATCGCCATCGCGATCATGACGCGCTGCTGCTGACCGCCCGACATCTGGCTCGGGTAGGCGTCGATCTTGGTTTTCGGGTCGGGAATGCCGACTTCATCGAGCAGTTCAAGGGTGCGCGCCCGCGCCTCTTTGCCGCTCATGCCCATGTGCTGGCTTAACACTTCGGCGATCTGGAATCCGACCGTAAACACTGGATTCAGCGATGACATCGGCTCTTGGAAGATCATCGAGATTTCCTTGCCGCACATCTTGCGGCGCTCGGCCAGCGACATCTTGAACAGATCCTTGCCGCCAAACAGAATGCTGCTGGCGGGGTCGATGATGGTGTTTTCGGGCGGAAGCAAGCCCATCACGGCCAGCGAACTGACCGACTTGCCGCTGCCCGATTCGCCCACCAGCGCCACCGTCGCGTTGCGTGGCACGTCGAAGGAAATCGATTTGACGGCTTCGAATGTGGTTTTCTTGTCGAGCCGGAAAGTCACACGCAAATTTCGAACTTGCAGCAACATGTTTGCATCCGTCGTGGCATCCGTCGTTGCATCCTGCTTCGTCTGGTCATTGGCTGGCTGAGTGCGGTCTTGATTCATTGTCGGTTCCATGGCTTATTTTAGCTTCGGATCAAGCGCATCGCGCAGCGCGTCGGTAAACAGCGAGAACGCAGTGACCAGCATCGCCATCGCGGCCGCGGCAGCGGTCAATTGCCACCACTTGCCCAGGATCAGTTCATTTTGCGCTTCGTTGAGCATGCTGCCCCATGACACGACACCGACCGGCACCCCGAACCCCAGAAAGCTCAAGATCACTTCGGCCTTGATGAACCCGACCACCAGAATCGACATCTGCACC
>JANPCW010000777.1:0-3320 GCA_031431155.1 Janthinobacterium sp.
AAAGGCGCGCAGGGCGCTGGCAATGTCGTAAATGGCTTCCAGGTTGCGCGCCACCAGAACCACCGGCGCCACCGGCGTCCCTTGTTGGCGCGCCGGCCCCGGACCGAAGCGCTTGGTGTCGATGACATTCGGGACGATCTGGGTGCCAAAGCCGAATTTCTCGAACACGTTCGCCAGGAAGGGCGAAGGCACCACAATGGCATCGGCCAAATTCAGGCTGGCCGCTACCAGCCGCCTATTGCGTGAGAGAAATTGCTCGGCTTCGCCCCCACGGTAGTTGACAATCACCGGCTTGCCCCGCACCGCTGCGAGCCAAATCGCGGGGGCCGCATACAGATGCCATGACCAGCCTGAATTGGCCATCACGTGGAACAGATCGACGCGCTTGCCGGCCCGCCACAATGCGACCAGGTAGGGCACCAGCCGCAGCACGGCGCGCACGCCCCTGATCTTTGCGAGCCATTGGGGGCGGCAAGGCAGGTTCACTTGAATCAACTCGACCGTGGCGCCTTGCGCGCGCAGCAGCCGGGCCAGCTGCGCGGTCTGGTTCGCCATGCCGCCGGACGGCGGGGGCAGGGGGCCAACCAGGCCGATGCGCAGATCGGACAGACTCACGGAGCCACCCTGGGGTTTGGCAAGCGCGCGTAAATAGCGGCATAGCGCGCCACGCTCGCGTACCAGTTGCGTTCGGTCTCCACATACGCGCGCGCTGCCAGCCGCAGGGCTTGCCAGCATTCCGGGTGCCTGAACAGACCCAGCACTTTTTCGGCCAGCGACTCCCGGTTTCCGGCCTGGAACAAGATGCCGGTCCGGCCGTGCGCGATCAGCTCGCGGTGGCCGCCCACATCGGAGGCCACGATCAAACGCCCTTGCGCCATCGCCTCCAGCGGCTTCAAGGGCGTGACCAGCTCGGTCAGGCGCATCGGCAGCCGCGGGTAAACCAGGACATCGATCAAGTCGTAGTAGCGGGCCACTTGGGCGTGCGGCACTCGCCCGGTAAAGATGACCTTGTCGGCAATTCCGAGCCGCAGCGCCAACGCTTTCAGCGCGGCTTGCTGGACGCCGCCGCCGACCAGCAGCAAGTGCAGTGCCGGACAGGCCGCCAGCATCAGCGGCATCGCCTCCAGCAGAAGAGTCAGGCCCTCGTAGGCATAGAAGGATCCGATGAAACCAAGCGTCGGACCGGTGCCCAGGCCCAGTTGGCGCGCCAGGGCTGCGTCGCGCGGCTGTCCATCCGAGAAGTGATCGAGGTCGACCGCGTTCGGTATCACAGTCACTTTCTGAACGCCGATGCCGCGCGCGCACAGGTCGGCGCGCAGCCCTTCGCAAATGGTGGTGACCTGATCCGCATGGCGCACCGCGAAGGTCTCCAGCGCGCGCGAGAGCCGGTAGCGTATGCCCCCGGCTGCGCTGGTGCCGTGATCGACTGCCGCATCTTCCCAGAACGCGCGGATTTCATAGACCACAGGCAAGCCAAGCATGCGTCCCACCCGCAGCGCCGCGATCGCGTTCAGTGCCGGCGAGTGCGCGTGCAAGACGTCGGGCCGGGTCAGCTTGGCAACCTGATGCAGCCGCCGCGCAAGACTGTTCACCAGGCTCAGTTGCTTCAATAGCGGCAACCTTGATCCCAGACCGCGGGCCGGCTCGGTGCGAAAAAAATGCCAGCCATCGACGGTCTGTTCCGGCTTGGCGCAGAGCCCCTGTTTGGGACCGGTCAACTGCACGGTGTCCCAGCCCAGCGCGCGCTGCTCGCGCAGGATCGCCAGGGTGCGGAACGCATAGCCGCTGTGAAGTGGCGCCGAGTGGTCGAGAATGTGCAGGATGCGCATGGGATGCCTATTCGAATCAACGCTGTCGCATGAAAGCTTCTTCATGATTGAGAAAATCACGATCCTGCACTTTGACTTGACGCAACGAGCGGTCAAGCTGCCGCGCGTGCAGTTTGCTCCGGCGCAGCCTGGCCCACCACCTTGCGCAGGAACGATTCGAACATCAGCAACGCCCATAGCGCCGCGCTGTGATCGCCCCGCCCGGACCGGTGCTGGTCAATCAATTGCGCGATATAAGCCATATTGAAAATGCCACAGTCGGCCAGGGTAGGGCCGAGCAAGGCTTGCGTGAGACGCTGCTGCAATGGGCCGCGCAGCCAGTGCGCCAAGGGAGCCGAGAAACCCATTTTCGGGCGGTACAGAATCTCTTTCGGCAAGTGCCGCTCCAGGACTTTTTTGAAGATGTACTTGCCTTGCGCGCCGCGTAGTTTCAGGCCCGGCGGCAGCCCCGAGATCCATTCGATCAGTTCGTGATCGAGCAGGGGTCCGCGCACTTCCAGTCCGTGCGCCATGCTGGCCCGATCGACCTTGGTGAGGATGTCGCCTGGCAGGTAGGTTTTCAAGTCCAGATACTGGATGCGCGACAGCGCATCGTGCGCCGGGCACAGCTCGGCGTGAGCGCGCAACACTTCGACCGCCTGGTAGTGATTGAGGCTGTGCTTGAACGTTGAACTGAACAGGCGCGCGCGCATCGTGTCGCTGATCAGAGAGACGCCGTGAAAATAGGCGGCCACCGTATCGCGCGCCAGCGCTTCGAAGGTGGTCTTCGCACGCAGCGGTTTGGGGGCCCAGTCGGCCTTCGGATAGACTTGTCCGAGCAGCCCGAACACGGAGCGACGCAGCGCCAGCGGCAGCATCGTGCGCAGCCGTTCCTCGTGCAAATGCCAGCGGTAGCGCCGGTAGCCGGCCAGGTTCTCGTCGCCGCCATCGCCCGACAGGGCCACCGTGACCCGTTCCCGCGCCAACTGGCAGACCCGGTAGGTGGGCAGCGCGGAACTGTCGGCAAACGGTTCGTCGTACAGGGTTGCCAGATGGTCGATCAGGTCGAAATCTTCCTGCTCCACCTGGCGCCAATGGTGTTTGGTCCGATAACGGGTGGCCACCGCCTGGGCGTGCCTTGATTCGTCAAAACACGGGTCGCCGAACGATATCGAGCAAGTGTTGACCGGTTCCGGCATGAGCCCGGCCATCAGCGCCACCACGGCGCTCGAGTCGACTCCGCCGGACAGAAAGGCGCCCAGCGGGACTTCGGCTACCAGCCGGATTTTGACCGCTTCGCGCAACCGCTCCAGCAGTTCTTCGCCGGCCGCCAGTTCGCTTTGCGCCGGGTTCGGTGCAAACGGCACGTCCCAATAGCGTTGCTGCACCGGCAGCGGCTGGCCATGATGCACGCACAAGGTGTGGCCGGGCGCCAGTTTGTAGGCATCCTTGAAGATTGTCTTGGGCTCGGGCACATAGCCGTAGGCGAAGTAGTCTTCAATTGCGGCCGGG
>JANPCW010000778.1:0-5612 GCA_031431155.1 Janthinobacterium sp.
GGCAGTCGTGATGGACTTGCTCAACAACATAGATCAGGAGAGCGTCGATATTGCGGTGCTGGCCAAGAAAGTTTCGCACGATCCAGCCCTGACCGCGAAAACCTTGCGCATGGCCAATTCATCGCTGTATGGCCTGCAAGTGAAAGTAACCACCATTCAGCAAGCCATCACATTCCTAGGCTTCCAGGTTACGCGCGACCTGATCACCGCAGCGGCGATTACCGGTTGTTTTTCAGAAGGTGCTTGCGACGGCTTTGACGACCGGGCCTTCTGGCGCCACTCGATCGCCACGGCCGTCTGCGCCAGAACACTGGCGCGCCACTTGCGCTTAAACCAGGACTATGCGTTCACGGCAGGCTTGTTGCACGATATCGGCCGCTTGGTACTGGTTACGAGCTTTCCAAACCATTACCAAAAAGTTATCGTCTATCGCGCGGTGAACGACTGTTACCTGCTTGAGGCAGAGCGCGCAGTACTGGGCATCGATCACATTGTCGCTGGCCTGGCCCTGGCCGAATACTGGAATTTTTCCGATACGATGCGCGTGGCGATTGCCGGCCATCATCATCCGGAAATGCCGGGGGCGGGCTTTCTCGCGGCCATTATTCATGTGGCCGATGCGATCGTCCATGCGCTCGATCTGGCGCACGTGGCCGATGACTTGGTGCCGCCGGTATCGACCGTGGCGTGGAGCGCGCTTGGACTAAGCGAAGAAACGTGTTTGCAACTATTCCGCGAGACAGAATTGCAATTTGAAGAAATCTCGCTTGTCCTGCTGGGTTCGCAAGACAACCCGCCGTAGCCGACAGCAATAATTTAACCCACCGAAACGTAAGGAGCTCCCGGCGGCCTTCAGGACATTGCCGTCACACGGCCATTTTAATGTGCGTAGTTCGACGCATCGTGCCCTTCACTCTTGTCCTCGGCTTTTGGCCGCCCTTGGGCATCGGACAGACGATATTTTGTCCGGCGATCGCCCATCAAGTCGCGCAAATCGCGTATGCTCATGCCTGTGACTTCGTGCATGCGGATCAACAATGAAGCGCCGACCGGCAAGCGATGGTGCCGGATCTTGCTGATCACGGGTGGTGCGACTTCAAGCAAACGCGACAACGCAGCATCATTCTTGAGCTGCATTTTGCCCAGCAAGATGTCCAGCAGATGGTTAGGGTTGTAGCTTTCCTGTGATGCTAGAGCATGGTGTGCCATGATTTCCTCGCAATGTACGTGGTTAAATAATTCTCATACGAACTTATAAAGACATCCGTTCCGTCCAATAAGTTCCCAAAACGCTATAAAACGAACCCACAATCTCCGCGAAATCGACACCAAGCGATGCGCTTCCCTTGCGCGCCGCTCCAAGCATTGCCGGATCAATGGTCCGGGCTCGGAAACAGTTCGATCGGTGCTGGCTTTACCGAAATTGCCTTTAAAACAATATTCTATTCCAAAAACCACTCTCTGGGTCATGTGGCGGGCGATAAAACGTTGTTCAATATCAACGATGAAGCTGGAAACCTGCGAAGTCTTATCATTTCAACACATGGGGCCATTATGTGTCGCACGCAAGAGATTTCATATGCACATTGTTTAGTTTAATTGTGACAAAACGTAAGCAAGCTGACCGGCGCGCCGGAGCGGAGCGCATCGGCCTGCTCCACGCTGACGGTAACGTGTGACGCGCTGAGGCGGTAATCGCGCCTGCCGACTTGGCTCGTGATTCGAAATTACGCTAAACTAGTGCTTTGCCGCAGTGCGGCGCCTGCCTCGCCACCCCCGCCCCCCGCGTTGCCTAATGCTGCGCTGGTGCCAGCGCGCACTGCAGTGCAAATAGCGCCCCACCATGAAGCGTCGATTATTCCATGCAGAAAAAAGTATTCATTAAGACCTTCGGTTGCCAAATGAACGAGTACGACTCGGACAAGATGGCCGATGTGCTGAACGTCTCGGACGGACTGGTTCGCACCGAGCGCGCCGAAGATGCCGATGTCATTTTGCTCAACACGTGCTCGGTACGCGAAAAAGCGCAAGAAAAAGTGTTCTCCGACCTGGGCCGCTTGCGTGAATTGAAATTGCTCAAGCCGGATCTATTGATTGGTGTCGGCGGCTGCGTGGCGTCACAGGAAGGCGACGCCATCATCAAACGCGCGCCTTACGTGGACATGGTGTTCGGGCCCCAGACCTTGCACCGCCTGCCACAGTTGATCAGCGACCGGCGCAGCAGCGGCCATTCGCAAGTAGACATCAGCTTCCCCGAGATCGAGAAATTCGATCATTTGCCGCCAGCCAAGGTCGACGGCGCGTCCGCGTTCGTGTCGATCATGGAAGGCTGCAGCAAGTACTGCAGCTATTGCGTGGTGCCTTACACGCGGGGCGAGGAAGTCTCGCGCCGCTTTGACGATGTGCTCACCGAAGTGGCGGGACTGGCAGCGCAGGGCGTGAAGGAAATCACCTTGCTGGGCCAGAACGTGAACGCTTTTCGCGGCGTGATGCAAGTCGATGGCGCGGCAACGGCCGAGCTGGCCGACTTTGCGCTGTTGCTCGAATATGTGGCCGACATCCCCGGCATCGAGCGGATCCGCTTCGTGACCAGCCACCCCAAAGAATTCACTCAGCGCCTGATCGACGCCTACGCCAAGATCCCGAAACTGGTCGACCATTTGTACCTGCCCGCGCAGCACGGCTCGGACAAGGTGCTGGGCGCGATGAAGCGCGGCTACACCTGCCTGGAATATAAATCGATCATCCGCCGCATCCGCGCGGTGCGCCCGAACATGGCGATCTCGTCCGACTTCATCGTCGGCTTCCCCGGCGAGACCGAGGCCGATTTTGAGGCGATGATGAAACTGATCAATGAGGTCGGCTTCGACAACAGCTACAGCTTCATCTTCAGCAAGCGCCCCGGCACGCCGGCGGCCAACCTGGACGACGACACACCGCACGAGGTCAAGCTGGCGCGCCTGCAGAAGTTGCAAGCGGTAATCGATGCCAACACCAAGAAATACAGCCTGGCGATGGTGGGCACGGTGCAGCGGATCCTGGTCGAAGGCCCGTCCAAGAAGGATGCCAACGAGTTACAGGGCCGCACCGAGAACAACCGCGTAGTCAATTTCGCGGCCGGCCCCGGCCCCGACCCGCTTGAGCTGGTTGGTCAACTGGTCGAGGTGCGCATCACCGAAAGCTTTTCCTACACCCTGCGCGGCGACCTGCTCACCGGCCCAGCGAAACTGCGCACTCACTGATTAAAAGCCCGTTGAAAACGAAAATCCCGCTCCAGCCGCACTATTTCATCCCCGAGCCGCTCGACAACACGCGGCTGGCCCACCTGTGCGGCCCGCTCGACGAAAACCTGCGCCAGATTTCGGCCGCGCTTGACGTGACGATTTTCCGGCGCGGCGAAAAATTCATCGTCGGCGGCACCAATGCCGAGCGCGCGGTCGAGATTCTCGACCAGTTCTACGCCATTGCCAACAAGGTGGTGCCGATCGAGGAAGTGCAACTGGCGCTGGTCGAACAGCGCGCCGGCTTGTCCGGTCCGAATGCGGATGCGGTCCTGATGCTGAGCGAGCCCGACGTCGCCAGTCCTGTGCTCAAGACCCGGCGCAGCGATTTGCGCGGGCGCACGCCGCACCAGATCGCCTACCTGCGCGCGATCCTGGAACACGACATCAGCTTCGGGGTGGGCCCGGCCGGCACCGGCAAGACCTACCTGGCGGTGGCCTGCGCGGTCGACGCGCTCGAGCGCGACGCAGTCAAGCGCATCATCCTGACCCGCCCCGCGGTCGAAGCCGGCGAGCGCCTGGGCTTCTTGCCGGGCGACCTGGCGCAAAAGGTCGATCCCTACCTGCGCCCCCTGTACGACGCGCTGTACGATTTGCTCGGTTTCGACCGTACCCAGAAGATGTTTGAAAAAGGCGTGATCGAAATCGCGCCGCTGGCCTACATGCGCGGGCGCACCCTCAACCATGCGTTCGTGATCCTCGACGAAGCCCAGAACACGACGGCCGAACAGATGAAAATGTTCCTGACCAGGATCGGCTTTGGCAGTAAGGCCGTGGTGACAGGCGACGTGACCCAGATCGATTTGCACAAGTCCCAAAAGAGCGGACTGATCGACGCGGTGCAGGTGATGAAAGACGTGCGCGGGATTGCCTTCGTCCAGTTCTCCAGTGCCGACGTGGTGCGCCATCCGCTGGTCGCGCGCATCGTCGACGCCTACGAGAATGCGCAATCGGTGGCGCTGGAGCTGGCGCCTTTAATCAAATCAGCGTCCGCCAAAAATGTCCGAAAAAAATAAGTTGTCACTGGTGGTGCAATACCCCGATCCGCGCCTGCAACAGCGCGTCACCCGCGCTAAAGTGCGGCGCTGGGTGCAGGCGGCCCTGTTCGCGCCGGCCGAGCTGACGATCCGCTTTGTCGATGCCGACGAAGGCCGCACCCTCAATTGCGACTATCGCAGCAAGGATTACGCAACCAATGTCCTGACCTTCGCCTACAACGAAGGCGAACAGCTGTGCGGCGCGACGCCGGGCCAAGCGATGACCACCCAGGCCGACATTATCCTGTGCACCGACGTGCTGGAGGCGGAAGCGGCGCAGCAAGGCAAGGCGCTCGAGCAGCACACCGCCCATCTGGTGGTGCACGGCGTGTTGCATGCCCAGGGCTATGACCACGATGACGAACAGGAAGCGGCCGAGATGGAGGCACTGGAAACCGAGATCCTGGCACGCCTTGGCATCGCCGACCCCTACCGGCTGGCCTAGGCTGCGCCGGATCTGCGGTGGTGAAATAGGTGGTTTTTTGTGGAAACCATCGGTCCAAATCTTTTCGTGTATCCTATACCGTATCGAAACAACGGCTCACGCCTCCTATGCAAGAGCATCCTAGTGGCGTCAAGACCGACGCCAAGCACCACCGGTCACTGTTTGAACGCCTGACCGCACTCATTTCCCCCGAGCCAGAAAACCGCGACGAGTTGCTCGAGGTTCTGCACGACGCGCATGAGCGCAACCTGATCGACGCCGATGCGCTATCGATGATCGAGGGCGTGTTTCAGGTCTCGGATCTGTCCGCGCGCGACATCATGGTGCCGCGCTCGCAGATGGACGTGATCGACATCTCCAAGCCGATTGAAGAATGGATGCCCCAGGTCCTGGCAACGGCACACTCGCGCTTTCCCGCCATCGAGGGCGAACGCGACAAGGTGATTGGCATTCTGCTGGCCAAGGACTTGCTGCGCTACTATGCAGAAGAGTCCTTCGACGTGCGCGACATGCTGCGCCCGGCCATCTTCATCCCCGAGTCCAAACGCCTGAACGTGCTGCTGCGCGATTTTCGCGCCAATCACAATCATATGGCCATCGTGGTCGATGAATACAGCGGCGTGGCCGGCCTAATCACCATCGAGGACGTGCTCGAGCAGATCGTCGGCGACATTGAGGACGAATACGATTTCGACGAGGAAGAAGACAACGTCCTGTCGATCAAGGAAGGCCTGCTCGGCCCGCGCTGGCGCGTCAAGGCGCTCACCGAAGTGCCCCAATTTAACGAGGAAGTCGGCGCCAGCCTGCCCGAAGACGAGGTCGACACCATCGGCGGCCTGGTCGCCAACC
>JANPCW010000779.1:0-3210 GCA_031431155.1 Janthinobacterium sp.
GAGAAGGCTGCGCTGGACTTCTGCCAAATTTCTTTCGACAGCGGCTCTATAGCGCGTCATATCCATGTTCGAGAATGACTTCTAACGAGTTGAGCGGCACCCACAACCAAGCGCAGCGAGGTTGGAATTGCGTCTGCTCGAACGCGTTATGCATAGCTTTCACTTGACTCGAGCAGATCGACAAACTGCGAAGTCAGGCTTTCTCTCACCTCAGGTGGCACCTTGATCTGGCGAAAGTCCTCTTTCGCTGCATCAAGCATGCGGGCTGCTTCCCGCTTTAGTTCTGTTTGAATTTCAAGATGAGTGTGGTCAGCTAATTTGATGGCCTGATGTTCACGTTCGATGATGGTTGATTACGGCAAAGAATTTCAAGCAAAACGGCGTCAGTTTTTTACTGACGCCGTTTGTCATTCAGGGATACCAATGATCAGAATGGGGGATCGTCCTTATCCCCGGCGGAGTTTGTCCGGACGATATTGTGAGGGCAACGTTCGTCGTAGTAGCGACGAATCTGTTCGCCGTATCGGATTTCGAAATCCGTCGTGAAGACCTGTAGGAAGTCGAGTATTTCCACTGCGGCCTCGTCAGACAGTGGTCGCAGTCGAATACATTGATAGCCGTGATCGGAGCACATAGGTTTCCTCGATGAATGATCAACGGCCCGGCGCTTTGCTGCGCTGGGTAGGCCGATCAGGTTGCGCGAAGACCTCCAGATAGAGCTTCTCGTCCAGCACGGGCAGGTCGCGTTGCGCAGCGGCGGCGAGCAGTTCAGCGGCCAGCGTGGTCAGGATGCGGTAATTGCCTGCGGCGTGATCGCACAGGGTATGGCGCAATTGGGGCGTCATCAGACTGGCGTTGCCTGCACCGGCTGTCAAGTGATCGAGGCAAGCAATCAGTTCATCGCGGCTGGCGAACTCGGTGGCGAGGCGGGTGCGGATACGGCTGCCGAGCGGGATGAGTTCCTCGCGGCGCAGCTTCTCGATGAGCCTCGCATCACCTGCGATGACGATGCACAGTAGCGGCTGGGAATCGAAGCGGGCACTGGCCAGAAGGCGCAACTCAGAGAGCACCTGCGGTGTCATTTCCTGTGCTTCGTCGATGAGCAGAACCGGGCGGACGCGGCTGGCCTCAAGATGGCTGAACCAGCGCTCGCGCAACGCTTTGAAGCCGCCCCAGCGGTTGGATGGGCGCAAAGGCACCGCAAAGATGTCACCCAGTTCGCGATAGAAGTCGGCCAGGTTGCTCTGCGGGTGATTGATGGCGCCAACGGTGAGGTCAGGGAGCTTTTTAAGACGTTCGGCAAGCAGGCGCAAGACGATGCTCTTGCCGCTGCCCGGATCGCCGTGGATCATGGCGAAGCCGCCCTCGCGGACCTGTGCGTGCTCGATGCGCCAACAGAAGTTCTCGATCTTGGCTGGCACGTAAATCGCCTCGGTCGGCAGTTCGGGGGAGAAGGGATTCCATTTAAGCCCATACAGGGCGAGTAATTTCTGGTTCATGTGGCACTGTCCTCAACGGTGGGTAAATAGGCTGGTGGAATTCCCGTGGCGGCGTAGTCGGCCAGCATCTCGATCATCAGCGCTGACATGCCCGTCGGCGGTAGTGGCGAGAGGTCGATATTCGCCGGGGCAAGGCGTCGGCGCTGGCCGCTGGCATTGGCCGACTTGTCGAGCGGCAAGACTTGGCAAAGGATGGCGCCGGTACGCGGATCGACCAGATCGACTTGGGACAGATCCCATCTGGCATATTGCAGATGGACCTGCTCAAGGTGCCGATACCGTGACGGTATCTCGAAACGACCTGCATTCAGACTCACTGTACCGTCGGAACGTCGTTGTTTACGCGCAACCTCGATGCGGAACGCCGCAGACAGTGCCGCGCTTGCAGGGCATGGGCGCGCAACGTTGGGGCCGGCAAGATAGTGGGCCAGCGGCGTGGCGCCGATTTCCGAGTGGTGTGTTCGGTGGTACTCCTGCAGGGCCCATGCCTGGGTCGCCAGATTGAGCGCATCGAGGGTGAGGTTTGCTTCGCCTTCGAGCATGGCCATCAGGCGACCTTCGACGCGCCCCCAGAAGGACTCTTGCTTCGCGTTCTGATAAGGCGAATAAGGCAATGTGGTCTGGTGCAACACGCCCAACTTGAACAGGCCTGTAGTGGTCTCCCCGGCCAGCATGGCGGCGCCGTTGTCGGTCATCAGCGCGCGCGGCAGGCCGCGCTTCATGAATGCCTGGCACAGGCCGTGGATCAGGCTCTCGGCGGTCTCGTCCAGATACCATTGCAGGTGGCAAACCAGACGTGAACGGTCATCGATCACGCCCAGCAACATCGGTGTCACCCAAACTCCCTGGCGCGTGAGTACCTTGCGGGAACCATGATGGAAATCCAGGTGCCACAGGGCGCACACATGGTCGACCTCGAAGCTGCGCACTTCAAGCCGTTCCAGCCGGTCGCGCGCGGCCAGTGCGCCAGCGGTCGCGCCTTTGGGCTGAGCCTGGCGGAACATGCCTTGTGCCTTGAGGTAGCGCCGGATCGTGGGATAGGAAGCAATCGTGGTGTCGCTGTGCTTGAGGGCGGCACGCAGGTTGTCGAAATGCAATTGCATCGTCCAGCCCGGATGTTCGCGATATTGGAGTGTGAGCGTGTCAATGACCTGCGGCGTCATGCTTGGAAAGCGGCTGACATCACCGCGCAGACGATCCTTGAGAGCCGCCACCGGATCGTTGGCACGCCGTGCGATGTAGTACCAGCGTTCCATGGTAGAAGCTGCGAAACAGACATCCAGACCGGATGCGGGATGGCGCCATGATTTGGCGGCGAGCACTTGCAGTGCGGCATACAACGCCTTTGGCGCGGGTGGCGCAGCCAGCAAAGGGCCAATGATCGAGAAGCGCAAGCGCGCCCAACGGTCACGCTTGTTCGGATCGGTTGGTGTGTGCAAAAGGGTCTCCCGGTTGCGGCGCCGACGGCATCGCTTGTGGAAGGGGAGATTACAAACCCTCGGGGAGCTTGGCTAGCGACAACTTCTGCGTGTGATTAGCCCCCCTCGTTCAGTGTGACCGGATGCAGGGCCGTCAAGGGGGTAAGGAAGATCAGGAGTCGCATCAATGGTTCTGCCGCCGTGCCGACAAAGCGTTCCATCAGACTGGCAGGAAGTTGGCTCAAAGCGAGCGGGGGCATGAAGCGGGCGCAGGCGGCCTGCCAGAGCGGCGT
>JANPCW010000780.1:0-3015 GCA_031431155.1 Janthinobacterium sp.
GCAATGCATGCAAGCGACCGATATCGATTTTTCCTGCCCGACCACGCCATCGTTGATGGTCACCACGCGCCGCCGCTGCACGCCCCACGGGACTTCATTCTCGTTCTTGCAGGCGGTCGTGCAGCCGTTGCATTCGATGCAGCGCTCGGAATCGCAAATGAATTTCATGCGTGCCATTTCATACTCCCATCGCTGCTAGAATTAAACGGTGAATCGTTCGATATTGCAGATCGTCGTCTTCGATTCCTGCATCATGGTGACCGAATCGTAGCCGTAGGTCGTGGCGGTATTGACGGCTTCGCCGCGCACGATAGGCGCCGCGCCCTCGGGGTAATATTCGAGCATATCCTTGCCTTGCCACCAGCCGGAAAAGTGGAACGGGATGAACGCCGTATCGGGTCCGACCCGTGGCGTGACCATCGCCTTGACCTTGATGCGCGCGCCGGTCGGCGTGGACACGATCACGAACTCGCCATTGCGAATGCCCCGGTCGGCCGCCGCCTTCGGATTGATCTCGACAAAGTTTTCCTGCTGCAGTTCGGCCAACCACGGATTGGAACGGGTCTCTTCGCCGCCGCCTTCGTATTCGACCAGCCGGCCCGAGGTCAAGATGATGGGGAATTTCTCATGCAGCTTGGCTTCGACGTTTTTTTGCTGCACCGACTTGTACAAGGTTGGCAGGCGCCAGAATCCTTTTTTGTCGTCGTGGGTCGGATACTTGGCTACCAGGTCGGGCCGCGTGCCATACAGGGGTTCCCTGTGTAGGGGCACCGGATCGGGGAAATTCCACACCACCGCCCTCGCCTTGGCGTTGCCAAACGGATGCACGCCGTGCAACTTGAGGCAGACCCGCTGTATGCCGCCGGACAAGTCGGTTTTCCAGTTCTTGCCTTCGGCCGCCTGTTTCTCGCCATCGGTGAGCTCATCCCACCAACCGAGTTTCTTGAGAAGCATATGGTCGAATTCCGGATAACCGGTCGTGATGTCGGCGCCTAGCGAATGGGAGCCGTCTTCGGCCAGCAAACTGACGCCATCCTTTTCGACCCCGAAATTAGCCCGGAAATTGCCGCCGCCATCCATCACATGGCGCGTGGTGTCGTACAGGTTGGCAGTGCCCGGGTGCTTCAATTCCGGCGTGCCGTAGCATGGCCACGGCAGGCCGAAGTAATCGCCGGTCATGTCGTAGCCGGTCACCGGATCCTTGCCTCCCTTGCAGCGCAGGGTCTTGACGTCGAACAGGTGCATATTGCGCATGTGCGCCTTCAACCGTTCCGGCGACTGTCCCGAGTAGCCGATGGTCCATGTGCCGCGATTGATTTCGCGCAGCATCGATTCCGGCTCCGGTTCCGGCATGCCGCCCTTGCCAGGCACCAGCTTCAGTTTCGCGACCAGTTCCTTGCCAAAGCCAAGCTTCAGGGCGAGCTGGTACATGATCATTTGATCGGTGCGCGAGTCGAACAGCGGCTCGATCACTTTTTCGCGCCATTGGAGCGAACGGTTCGAGGCGGTGACCGAGCCGGAGGTTTCGAACTGGGTGGCGGCCGGCAGCAGGTAGACGGCGCGGTTCGCATTGAGCTCCTGGCCGTCGACTTTCATGGCCGCCATCGCCGCCGTGGCAGACGGGTACGGATCGATCACCACCAGCATGTCGAGCTTGTCGAGCGCCTTTTTCATTTCCAGGCCGCGCGTCTGCGAGTTCGGCGCATGGCCCCAGAACAGCATCGCTTTCACGTTGCTGTCCTGATCGATCAATTCGTTTTTTTCGAGCACCGCATCGACCCAGCGCGACACCGTGGTGCCCGATTTTTCCATCATCGCCTGCGACGCGAACTGCTTCTTGACCCACTCGTAATCGACGCCCCACACGGCGCACCAGTGTTTCCAGGCCCCGGTTGCCAAGCCGTAATAGCCGGGCAGGGAATCGGGATTCGGGCCGACGTCGGTGGCGCCTTGCACATTGTCATGACCGCGGAAAATATTGGTGCCGCCCCCCGTCTTACCGACATTGCCGAGCGCCAGCTGCAAGATGCAGGAGGCGCGCACGATGGCATTGCCGATCGTGTGCTGGGTCTGGCCCATGCACCACACGACGCTGGACGGGCGATTGTTGGCCATGGTCTCGGCCGCCTTGAACACTTCCGCTTCCGGCACGCCACAGGCTTCTTCGACCTTGTCCGGGGTCCACTTCATCACCTCTTCCCTGACCTGCTCCATCCCGTACACGCGGTCGCTGATGTACTGCTTGTCTTCCCAGCCATTCTTGAAGATGTGGTACAGCATGCCGTACAGGTAGGGGATGTCGGAGCCGGAGCGGATCCGCACATACTGGTCGGCCTTGGCCGCCGTGCGGGTATAGCGCGGATCGACCACGATCATCTTGGTGCCGGTCTCCTTCGCATGCAGCATGTGCAACATCGACACCGGATGTGCCTCGGCCGCGTTCGACCCTATATACATCACCGCTTTCGCGTTCTGCATATCGTTGTAGCTATTGGTCATTGCGCCGTAACCCCAGGTATTGGCGACGCCCGCCACCGTGGTCGAGTGGCAGATGCGCGCCTGATGGTCGCAATTGTTGGTGCCGAAGAAGGAAACGAACTTACGCAGCAGCATCGCTTGTTCGTTGTTGTGCTTGGACGAACCGACGAAAAATACAGCATCGGGCCCGCTTGACTTGCGGATCTCGAGCAGTCTGGCTGAAATTTCGCTCAAGGCCTGATCCCAGGTGATGCGCCGGTACTTGCCATTGACTAGCTTCATCGGATACTTCAAACGGTATTCGCCATGACCGTGTTCGCGCAGCGCGGCCCCTTTCGCACAATGCGCACCGAGGTTGATCGGCGAATCGAACACCGGTTCCTGACGCACCCAGATCCCGTTTTCGACCACCGCGTCCACCGCGCAACCGACCGAGCAGTGGGTGCATACGGTGCGTCTGACGTCGAGCTTGACGGCAGCGGCCTTGTCGCCGGCCGCCGCGGTTGACTCGGTAATCAGGTTCAGCTGCGATACGGC
>JANPCW010000781.1:0-3402 GCA_031431155.1 Janthinobacterium sp.
GGCTGGCTACTTGAGCAGGACAGGGGATTCATCGTCCCCGCCGACTGGCGCGCGCGCGCCGCCGCGCGCAGGAACACCTGAACCCAGGCGCGTTCGCGGGGCAAATGTGACTTAGCGCGACTTAATGCTTGTGCTCGCCGATCAGGGCGAGCGAATCATGTTCATCCTGATTGGCGGCATGCTTGCGCATGATCATGTACATGATGCCGGCCACGAACAAGCCGAAGACGACGATGATGATATCGAGATCCAGACGCAGTCGGATCATCAGCGCGTACATCGCGAGCATGGTCAGAATCGACAGGTTTTCATTGAAGTTTTGCACTGCGATCGAGTGGCCCGCACTCATCAGGACGTGGCCGCGATGTTGTAGAAGGGCATTCATTGGCACCACAAAAAAGCCCGACAGCGCACCGATCAGCATCAGCAGCGGGTAGGCCACCCACACCGAATGCACGGTGGTCATCAGCATCACGATGATGCCCATCGCAATGCCCAGTGGAATCACCGACAGCGATTTCTTGAGCGGGATGATGCGCGCCGATGCGACAGCGCCCAGCGCGACCCCGACCGCCACGACGCCGACCAGGCGGGTCGATTCGTCAAACGTCATGTGCAGGGATTTTTCGGCCCATTTCAGCACGATCAGCTGAAGGCACGCGCCCGCGCCCCAGAACAGGGTGGTGACCGCCAGCGAAATCTGGCCCAGCTTATCCTTCCACAGCACCGAGTAGCAATTGGCGAAATCGGTAATGAGCTTGCTCGGACTGCGTTCCTGATGCGCGTAATGGGCGCAGGTGTCGGGGATCTTGAGGTTAAACAGGGCGCCCAGCACGTAGATACCGATGACGACGCAAAGCGCCCCTTCGGTCGGGGTATTGATCCCGGTATCGAGCCACGGAACATTGAAGTCCAACAGCACCCCGGAGACGCGCGCGGTGACCAGGGCGCCGCCCATGACGGTGCCCATGATGATGGACATGACCGTCAAGCCTTCGATCCAGCCGTTGGCGGCTACCAGTTTTTCGGGCGGCAGCAGCTCGGTCAGGATGCCGTACTTGGCGGGCGAGTAGATGGCCGCGCCGAATCCGACCACGGCGTAGGCCAGCAGCGGATGGACCTGGAAAAAGAACAGGGAGCAGCCAAAAACTTTGATCAGGTTGGCGATGAACATCACGTGCCCCTTCGGCAAGGCGTCGGAAAACGCGCCCACGAAAGCGGCCAGCAACACATAGAACAACACAAAGGACAGCTTCAACAGCGGCGTGACCCATGCCGGCGAATGCAGGG
Organism: Janthinobacterium sp.; assembly: GCA_031431155.1. GTDB lineage: Bacteria > Pseudomonadota > Gammaproteobacteria > Burkholderiales > Burkholderiaceae_D > JANPCW01. The sequence goes on from JANPCW010000781.1 coordinate 1,291, forward strand.
TGGCGAGCAAATCGATCGCCACGAACAAAAGGGCGTTGTCGGCCAGCGACGAAAAAAACTGCGCCGCCATGATGGTATAAAAACCTCGATTCATTCTGGGAAGTCTGGAAACATATGGTGCGTGCTTTATACCATGGAAAGGTGCGCGCGCCCAAGATCGCGGCGCGTACTTGGCTGTGTCCGGTAAAATACGGGCTTGATTGATCCTGCTGAGATTGTTTATGCCTAGGCCGCTCGTTGCAACCATTCACCTTGAGTCCATGAAGCACAACCTGGCGCGCGCCAAGGCTTGTACGCCGCACGCGAAAATATGGGGCGTGGTCAAGGCCAACGCCTACGGGCACGGTCTGGAGCGCGCGATGCGTGGTTTGGCCGCTGCCGATGGCCTGGGCTTGATCGAGTTCGACAACGCGGTGCGCCTGCGCGAGATGGGATGGACCAAGCCGCTGTTGATGCTTGAAGGATTTTTTGAACCGGCCGATCTCGTGACCGTGCTCGACTACGGGCTCAATCCCACGATCCATTGCGTGGAGCAAATTGAAATGCTGGAGGCGGCCCGTCTGGGCACGCCTATCGATGTGCACTTGAAAATGAACACGGGCATGAACCGGCTCGGCTTCACGCCGACATCTTTCGCTGCGGCCCATGCCAGGTTGCGCGCGATCCGCGGCGTGCGCGAGATCACCTTGATGACCCATTTTGCCAATGCCGACGAGGTGATGCATCCGCGCCTGCCGATCAGCGAGCAGATTCGCCGCTTTCGCGAGGGCGCAGCCGGTTTGATCGCTCCGCTGAGCTTGTTCAATTCGGCCGGCGTGCTGCAGCAAGCGACGCTGGGCGCCGATTTGTGCAATGACTGGGTGCGCCCCGGCATCATGCTGTATGGCGGCACGCCGGGCGGCAAGACGGCGCAGGAATTCGGCCTGCGTCCGAGCATGACACTGAGCAGCCAAATCATCGGCATCCAGCGGATCGGGCGCGGCGACAGCATCGGCTACGGCAGCCGGTTCCAGGCCACGGCGCCGATGACGGTGGGCGTGGTTGCCTGCGGTTATGCCGACGGTTACCCGCGCCACGCGCCCAATGGCACGCCGGTGATCGTGGACGGCATCAAGACCGCGCTGCTGGGCCGGGTTTCGATGGACATGCTCACGGTCGACCTGAGCGCGGTGCCGGGCGCGCGGGTAGGCAGCGCGGTCACGCTGTGGGGCGGCGATTTGCCGATCGACGAGGTGGCCAGTGCCGCCGGCACCATCGGCTATGAATTGATGTGCGCGCTGGCAGCGCGCGTGCGCGTGATTGAAGTCGCCTGACGGCGCCGCCTTACCCCCCACGTTTTCTGACCGACATCCCCTGACCCGATTCCATGGCAAAAGCAAAAACGAACTACACCTGTACCGAATGTGGCGGGGCCAGCAATAAATGGGCCGGTCAGTGTCCCGCCTGCACGCGCTGGAACACACTGGTGGAAACCCTGGTCGAGACGGGCGGCGCCAATCGTTACTCAAACCTGTCGCATCAGGGCCTGGCGCAAACGGCGCCAGTACTGTCGCTGGCCGATATCGACGCGATCGATGTGCCGCGCTTTGGCACCGGCATCGAGGAATTCGACCGCGTGCTCGGTGGCGGGCTGGTGACCGGCGGGGTGGTGCTGATCGGCGGCGACCCGGGGATCGGCAAATCGACCCTGCTGCTGCAGGCGCTGGCCAATCTGTCGCATTCGAAAAGCGTCCTGTATGTAAGCGGCGAGGAATCGGGTGCGCAAATCGCGCTGCGCGCCAAACGCCTGGGTGTCGATGCCAAAGACCTTAAATTGCAGGCTGAGATCCAGCTCGAAAAGATCCTTCAGACTCTTTCCGACCTAAAACCCCAGGTCGCCGTGATCGATTCGATCCAGACCGTCTATTCGGATGCCTTGAGCTCGGCGCCCGGCTCGGTGGCCCAAGTGCGCGAATGCGCGGCGCAGCTGACGCGCATGGCAAAACAGACCGGCATCACGGTGATCCTGGTCGGGCATGTGACGAAAGAGGGCGCGCTGGCCGGGCCGCGGGTGCTCGAACACATGGTCGATACCGTGCTGTACTTCGAAGGCGACACCCACTCGAGCTTTCG
>JANPCW010000782.1:0-5236 GCA_031431155.1 Janthinobacterium sp.
CAATAGCTGGCGCAGGCGAGTCGGGCGGTGTTTGTGGCGGCGTGCACCAGCATTTCCGCGTTGGCGTGGAAACACATCGATACGATGATCGAGGGCGGGGTCGGCTGCACCGGCAATTCCACGAATTCTCCGCTCTCCAGATAACTGCTCACGAACAGGCTGGGGATGGCCGCCACCCCATAGCCATCCTTGACCAGTTGCACAATCGCGGCCACCGAAGGCGAACAGGTGATGCGCGTCTGCTCGATGGGAATGGCAGCGAGATTGGCGAGCTTGGCCACGATTTCCTCCAGCATGCGCTGGGGCGTGGTGCCGCGCCCGAACGTCAGGATCGGCAACTGCAGCAAGCGCTTGGTCAGCCCTTCCTTGCTGGTCGACAGCAAGCCGTTCCTGGCGATCCATTGCACTGGATAAATGGCCAGCGCCTCCGACACGATTTCACCGCTGCCGATGCCTTCCACCCGGATCACCAGGTCCAGTTCCATGGCCCGCAAGCGCTTTTCAAGCACGCTGCTCATTTCTACCGCCAGGTCGATTTCGATCTCTGGGTAGTTGGCGTTGAGCTCGCGTACATAATGGGCCAGCCAGCTATGGACCACCGATTCGATCACGCCCAGCCGAAGGCGTCCGCGCACCACGCTTTCCCTGCGGGCTGCACCTTGCAGCCTGCGCGTGGCGTCAACCACCGACTTGGCATGGCCGAGCAGGTACTCGGCGTTGGCGGTGAGCCGAAATTCCTTCGATGAACGGTCGATCAACTCGGTTTGCAGCTCGCTTTCCAGGCTTTTAATACGTAGCGAGATGGCGGCCGGGGTCGCGTGCAGCGCGCGCGCCGTCGCGCGAAAGCTGCGCAATTGGGCCAGGATGACAAAAGTTTCAATAAAACGGGTGTTCATGGCGCTGCGCTGCTCGTCAATGTGTTGATTGATGGAAATAATACCTTAACAAAATTGGCGGCTTGCCGGTATTCAGGTAAGCAAAACTATACACCACTGGCAAAAAAAACTAGGTAGCAACAATGTTTAATCGGGTCTACTCTTACCCGATTCCAGTTTCCTTGATGACCGGCGAGACCTCCCCCCATGACACCTATTCAATTGCGGCACCAAGTACGAAGCGGCCAGTTCCGCCTTCCCACCGCCGGTTATTGCGGCGACTTTGCGCAAGCGAACCTGGTCATTCTGCCCAAGGCCTACGCCGACGATTTTCTTCGCTTTTGCCAGCGCAATCCCAAGGCTTGCCCGTTGCTGGCCGTTGGCGAGCCGGGTCAGTGGAGCATTGCCGCGCTCGGCCGGGATATCGACCTGCGCACCGACCTGCCTGGCTATTACGTGTACCGCGATGGCCAGATGGCGGAGGAGATAAATTCTCTGGAAGACATGTGGCAAGACGACTTGGTCGCCTTCGTGATTGGTTGCTCGTTTTCCTTCGAGCAAATGCTGATGCAGGCCGGCATTGTCCTGCGCCACATCGAGCAACAAAAAAATGTCGCGATGTACCGCACCAATATCCCCAATCAAAGCGCGGGACCGTTCGCCGCCTGCATGGTGGTGTCGATGCGGCCGATGAAGGCGCGCGACGCGATCAGGGCGATCCAGATCACGAGCCGCTTTCCGGCGGTGCACGGGGCCCCGATCCACATCGGCAACCCGGCCGAGATCGGGATCGCCGATCTGGCGCGGCCCGATTACGGCGATGCCGTCGCGATCCTGTCCGATGAACTGCCGCTGTTCTGGGCGTGCGGGGTGACGCCGCAAGAGGCCATTCGCCTCGCCCGTCTGCCGCTGGTGATCACCCACAAACCGGGTTATATGCTCATCACCGACATTCCCAATTCGGCCTTGGCTGCATTCTAAGGCGCCGCCCAAGCCACACGGCAAGACGCCAACGAGCGATGCGCCGGCCATTGACAAAAATTTATACCAAGAGGAGACCAACATGAGCAACCAAGCACAAACGATCCCGACCGAGGTGCCGGAGGAGAGCGGCTTTTTTTCCTGGTTCCACGCACTTACGGGCAAGGAAAAGCGCACCTTCTGGAGTTGCAAGGTCGGCTATGCGCTCGACGCGATGGATACCCAGTTTCTCAGCTTCGTGATCCCCACCCTGATCGCGACCTGGGGCATCAGCAAGGGCGATGCCGGCTTGATCGGCACCGTCACCTTGCTCACCTCGGCGCTTGGCGGCTGGCTGGCCGGCATCATGTCGGACCGGATCGGGCGCGTGAAGACCTTGCAGATCACCATCTTGTGGTTTGCCTTTTTCACCGTGCTGTGCGGCGTGGCGCAAAACTTCGGCCAATTACTGCTCGCGCGCGGTTTGATGGGCTTTGGCATGGGCGGTGAATGGACCGCGGGCGCGATCCTGATCGGCGAAGTGATCCGCGCCAAGGACCGCGGCAAGGCCGTGGGCATGGTGCAGGCCGGCTGGGCGATCGGCTGGGGCGCCTCCGCGCTGCTGTACGCCCTGATGTTTTCCCTGCTGCCGCCGGAGCTGGCGTGGCGCTCGCTGTTCTTGCTGGGTATCTTGCCGGCCCTGTTCGTGATCTTCATCCGGCGCTTCGTCGAAGAGCCCGAAGTGTTCTTGGAGCAACGCCGCAAACAGGAAAGCAGCGCCCAGCGCGCCTCATTCGCCGAGATCTTTTCCCCCGCGATGATCAGCACCACGCTGCGCGCCGTATTGCTCACGACCGGCGCCCAAGGCGGCTATTACGCGATCACAACCTGGCTCCCCACCTTCCTCAAGACCGAACGCCACTTGACGGTGCTGGGTACCGGCGGCTACCTGGCGATGGTGATCGTGGGCTCGTACGTCGGCTACATTGTCAGCGCCTACCTCACCGACCGGCTCGGACGCAAAAACAATTTCATCCTGTTCGCCTTGGGCTCGCTGTGCATCGCGCTGGCCTACACCCGCTTGCCGGTGACCGATTCGGTGATGCTGTTCCTGGGATTTCCGCTGGGGTTTTTTGTCTCCGGCGTGTTCAGCGGCATGGGCGCCTTCCTCACCGAGCTGTTCCCGACCCGGATTCGCGGTTCCGGCCAGGGCTTTTGCTACAACATGGGCCGTGCGGTTGGCTCGCTGTTTCCCCTCATGATCGGCCTGGTCAGCCAGCGCATGTCACTGGGAGAGGCGATCGGCCTGTTCGCGGCCGCCGCTTACGGCGTGATGATCATCGCTGCCCTGACTCTGCCGGAAACCCGCGGCAAACAACTCGAATCCTGATCTTTTCAAAGAGACCTCCCCATGAATAACGACAATCCTGTATCCGACCCGCGCTGGCAATTTTGGGTCGACCGCGGCGGCACCTTCACCGACATCGTGGCGCGCCGCCCGGATGGAAAACTGGTCACGCACAAGCTGTTGTCCGAATCGCCTGAGCGCTACGACGATGCCGTGGTGCAGGGCATGCGCGACTTGCTGGGGTTGGCGCCCGATGCGCCGCTGCCGGTCGAGCAAATCGACGTGATCAAGATGGGTACCACGGTGGCCACCAATGCCCTGCTCGAGCGCAAGGGCGCACGCACGGTACTGGCGATCACGCGCGGTTTTGCCGACCAGCTCCGCATCGGTTACCAGGACCGGCCAGACATTTTTGCCATGCGCATCGATCTGCCTGAACTCATTTACGAGGAAGTGATCGAGATCGATGAGCGCATCGGCGCCCATGGCGACGTGCTGGCGGCGCCGGACGAGGCAAGGGTGCTGGAGCAATTCCTAGCGGTGCGCGCCAAGGGCATCGATGCGATCGCGATCGTGCTGATGCATGCTTACCGCTACCCGCAGCACGAGTTGCGCCTGCGCGCGCTGGCCGAGCAGGCCGGCTTCGGGCAAATCTCCGTGAGCCACCAGGTCAGCCCCCTGATGAAGATCGTCGGGCGCGGCGACACCACCGTGGTCGACGCCTATCTGTCGCCGGTATTGCGCGACTATGTGGCGCGGGTCTCGTCTGAGACCGGCGCGGTGCGCCTGATGTTCATGCAATCGAATGGCGGCCTGACCGACGCCAACCGTTTCCAGGGCAAGGATGCGATCCTGTCCGGCCCGGCCGGCGGCATCGTGGGCGCGGTCAAGAGTTGCGAGGCGATCGGCCTGCGCCAGGTGATCGGCTTCGACATGGGCGGCACCTCGACCGACGTGGCCCATTACGACGGCGCCTATGAACGGGTGTTCGAGACGGTGGTGGCGGGGGTACGGGTACGCGCGCCGATGATGCATATCCACACGGTGGCGGCCGGCGGCGGCTCGATCTGCAGCTTCGAGCATGGCCGCTTCAAGGTCGGCCCCGAATCGGCCGGCGCCAATCCCGGGCCGGCCAGCTACCGCAAGGGCGGTCCCCTGACGGTGACCGATTGCAACGTGATGCTAGGGCGGATCCAGCCGGCGCACTTCCCGCACGTATTCGGACCCCATGGCGACTTGCCGCTCGACACGGAAGTGGTCGCGCGCGCCTTCGCCGCGCTGGCCGAGAGAATCGGGCGCGAGACCGGAACCACAATGTCGCCCAGCGCCGTGGCCGACGGTTTTCTGGCGGTCGCGGTCGACAACATGGCGCAGGCGATCAAGTCAATCTCGGTCGAGCGCGGCTACGACGTGAGCCGCTATGCGATGTGCTGCTTCGGCGGCGCCGGCGGCCAGCATGCCTGCCGCGTGGCCGACGTGCTGGGCATGACGCAGATCGTGATCCATCCGTTCGCCGGGGTGCTGTCGGCCTTCGGCATGGGGCTGGCGGAAATCCGCGCGATGCGCGAGGCGGCCGTCGAACAGGTCTTGTCCGAGGCCACGCTGGCGCAGTTGCAGCCGCGCTTGGAGGCGCTGGCGGAGCAGGCCAGAGCCGAGTTGCTGGCGCAGCAGGTGGCCCCGCGCGAGATCCGCATCGAACTGTGCGCGCGCCTGAAATACCAGGACACCGATTCGGCGTTCGTGATCGCGTGCGCCAGCCATGACGCCATGGCGGCGGCCTTTTCCGCGCTCTACCGGGCCCGCTTCGGCTTCGTGATGCAGGGCCAGCCGCTGGTCGTCGAATCGATCTCGGCCGAGGCGATCGGCGCCGGCAGCGGCAGCGATTTCGTGATCGAGGTGCCGTCCGGCGTCGATGCCGGCGGCGAGCAAGAGGTGCTCAGCTATGTCGATGGCAAGACCATTGCGATCGCGCTGCATACGCGCTCGGCGCTGGCGATCGGCAGCCGCATCGCCGGGCCGGCCATCATCCGCGAAGAGATCGCAACCATCGTGG
>JANPCW010000783.1:0-3220 GCA_031431155.1 Janthinobacterium sp.
CGAAATCGCCTGGCGCTGGCTGATACCCGACAACGTGACCGGCCCGTTGCCCTGGCGCTGGGCAAGATCGATCATCGCAGTAACAGCAAAACGGCCTTTAGTGGTCAGACGCATACGCCCTCGGCTTAGCTAAGTTAAAAACTGCGTTGAAAAATTAAGGATTGCATTAAATATTGTAGATACGACACCACCCGCCTAATCGAGAGACCCGATTAGTTGAATAATTTAGTCAAGTATAGCAAATTTGCGAAAGTTTGTCAGGCAAGATCCAAAAACCGTATAAAACGGATTAAGGATGCGCCCGCAGCAAATGCATCGGCCCGAACAAGGCTTGCATGGCGGAATTGGCGATGAAGGACAGGTTATACGGATGCTCGGACTGCACTTGCGGGAAATACTGGGTGACCGGCAGACGCCTGAGCTGTTCAGCAATTTTTCCCCACAGCACCAGCGTCGGCGCTGCCCTGCCCGTTTCAGTGGCGCGGGCGGCCAGGGCTGCCAGTACGGTTTGCAGGAAAGGCTGCCATGCCCTGGCATCCTGGACCGGCGCCACATGAGAGCGGAACACCAGCGCAGCGTTCAACAACAGGAAACCATGCCGCGTCAAATTGTGCTGCAAGTCCGGCAGGGTCTGGATCGCGCCATTGCTGCGCGCATTGGCCGCAATCGAGGCCAGCGCCGTCGCCGTCGTGTTCGAGGCGGACAATTGCCCATCGGCCACCAGCAGCATCTTCATGAAGTTGCGCAGCGAAGTGGCGCGATTGACCGACTTGGACAGGCCACGCTCGGACCACACCGTGCCGACGGCGCCATCCATGAAGCACACGCCGGTGGCACTTTCAGCGCGCGGGTACGGCCCCTCCCCCACCAGAACGTGTGCCACCGAGTCCAGCGGCAACGCAAACGCGGCGAACAGGCGCTGGCCGGTCGGCAAATAGTGATTGGCCGCCAAGGCCGGCAGGTAAGCCGGGGCGGCGTTTGCCAGCGCCTCCAGTCCCTCTAACAAGACAGGGCGCCACGATGGATCGGCCAAGGCGAGCGCATCAAGGAAACAGGCGGGGATCGTGGTTGAAGGCATCGAAAAAGAAGGGGAAAACTCGAATTGTAGCGCAATCGACCGCATCGCTTCCAGCCGGCTTCCAGCCATTTGCAGCTTGCTTGATTTTGTCGCAAACCCGGTTTTGCGCCCGCACTATAATCGCCTTGTAGCCACCCATCCGATTGCACGGAGGCACACATTGGATGCTCCCGACATTTCCCGCCTCAAAATTGAGCGCGGTGCCAAAACCCAGATCTCCTCAAAAGGTTCCAGGCGGCGGCTCTGGATCAAACTGCTGCTTGCCGGGCTGGTCATTGCGCTGGGATTGTTTGTCAGCCGCCGGCTGGGCGGCGGGCCCACCGTCGAGACCGTTACGGTGGCCCTGGTCTATCCGGCGCAAAGCTACACATTGCTCAATGCCACCGGGTATGTCGTGGCGCAGCGCAAGGCCGCGCTTTCCTCCAAGGCGACCGGGCGCCTGGAATGGCTGGACGTGCTCGAAGGCAGCCACGTGAAAAAAAATGAAGTCGTCGCGCGCTTGGAAAACAGCGACGTCAGCGCCAGCCTGGGGCAGGCGCAAGCCAACGTCAAGCTGGCGCAAGCCAATCTGGAGCAAGGCGAGGCCGAGCTGCAGGATGCAGCGAACGCGTTCCGGCGCGCCTCGGAACTGCTGGCGCAACAGTATATTTCCGGCGCGACCCATGATGCAGCGCTGGCCCGCTACAACAAGGCCAAGGCCGGCCTGGCCGGCTTGCGCGCGGCGATTGCGGCGGCGCAGGCGAATGCCAAGGTGGCGCAGGTGGCGCTCGACCAGACCGTGATCCGGGCCCCGTTCGACGGCGTGATCCTGACCAAGAACGCCAATGTCGGCGACAACATCACGCCATTCTCATCGGCTGCCGACAGCAAGGGGGCGGTGGTGACGATTGCCAACATGGACACGCTCGAAGTCGAAGCCGACGTTTCGGAATCGAACCTGTCCAAGATCGCGGCCAACCAGAGCGCCGAGATCGCGCTCGACGCTTTTCCCGAACTGCGTCTGGCCGGCATGGTCTCGCGCATGGTGCCCACGGTGGATCGCAGCAAGGCCACCTTGCTGGTCAAGGTGCGCTTCGTCGAGCGCGACCCACGCGTGCTGCCCGACATGAGTGCCAAGGTCGCCTTCCTGTCCAAAGCGGTGCCGCCCGAAGACAAGAAAGCGGTGACGGCGCTGCAGCCGGGCGCGCTCGCCACGCGCGGGGGCAAACAGGTCGCGTTCGTGCTGGACGGGGACAGGCTGCGCCAGACGCCGATCGTCACCGGACGCAAGCTGGGCGAACTGGTCGAGGTCAGCGGCGTCAAGAACGGCGCCAAAGTGGTGTTGAATCCGGCCCCGGAGCTGCGCGACGGGCAGCAAATCAGCGTGGCGAAGAAGTAAGCCATGAGCCCGCTGGTGCAGATCGAACATCTGGTCAAGGCCTACCGGCGCGGCGGCCAGAGCGTGCCGGTGCTGACCGACATCAGCCTGGCCATTGAGGCCGGCGATTTCACGGCGCTGATGGGGCCTTCCGGCTCGGGCAAGAGCACCCTGCTCAACTTGATCGCAGGCATCGACAAACCCGACAGCGGCTTGCTGCGGGTGGACGGCCTGGATATCACCACCTTGTCGGAAAGCGAACTGGCGCGCTGGCGCGCGGCCAACGTCGGCTTCATTTTCCAGTTCTACAACCTGATACCGGTGCTCTCCGCGTTCGAAAATGTCGAACTGCCGCTGCTGCTGACCCATCTGTCGCGGCGCGTGCGGCGCGAACGGGTCGAGCTGACCCTGGCGCTGGTGAGCTTGTCGGACCGCATGGATCACACCCCGGCCGAGCTGTCGGGCGGCCAGCAGCAAAGGGTGGCCATCGCGCGCGCGATCGTCACCGATCCGACCCTGATCGTGGCCGACGAGCCGACTGGCGACCTCGATCGGCATTCGGCAGCCGAGGTGCTGGCCCTGCTGAACCAGCTGAACCGCGAACTGGGCACGACCATCATCATGGTCACGCACGACGCCCACGCCGCGCAGCAGGCCAGGACCGTGCTGCATCTGGACAAGGGCGAGCTGCTGGGCGCGGCGCCGCCAGCGGGCACCGATGGATCGACCATCCAAGCGTCTCCCACCCCGGCATGACCCCATGTATGCGCTCAAACTGATCTGGA
>JANPCW010000784.1:0-4441 GCA_031431155.1 Janthinobacterium sp.
TTTCACCTTGTGCTCTGGCACCACCCGCGCAAACACCGCCACGCCTTCGATGATCTGCGCCAGCCGGCCCGCATCCATCGCATCGAGTTCGGCCCCGGTGATGACGGCGCCTGTCAGACCAAGGTCGCGCGCGATGGCGGCGGCGGTGTCCTTGTGGTCCCCAGTGATCATCTTGACCTGAATGCCCGCCTGCTGGCACAGGGCGATCGCGTCCCGTGCTTCGGCACGCGGCGGATCCATGAGTCCGACCAAGGCAACAAAGCAGAGATCTTTCACATAAGCGAACGGGTCGGCGCCTGGCTCGAACTCGGCTGCGTCCAGCGTGCGCGAGGCGACGATCAAGCCGCGCAAGCCTTGCTGCGCCATTGCCTTGTATGCGTCGTTGATACACTCCCTGGTTGCATCATCGAGCACTATCTCGCCTTCGGGCATGCAAGTCCGGACGCAATGGGCCAGCAGCACATCCGGCGCGCCCTTGACGAACAGGTGCATGCGTGCGCCGTCATGGTGGAAGGTCGCCATGAACTTATGGGCCGAGTCAAACGGAATTTCCGCGCTGCGCGGATATCTCGCTTCGACCGTGGCGCGTTCGATTCCGCCTTTGGCGGCCAGCGCCAGCAACGCACCTTCGGTCGGGTCGCCGATCAGTTCGCCATTTTGAATCTTGCTGTCGTTACAGGCGGCCACTGCTTGCAGCAATGGCACGATGTCGGCCGCCGCCTTGCCACCGCTTTCCGCACAAATTTCGCCGTTGGCGCGGTATCCCTCTCCGGTCACGGCGAGCCGTTGTCCTTGATAGAACAGGGCGCGCACCGTCATCTGGTTCAGCGTCAGCGTGCCGGTCTTGTCGGAACAGATTACGGTGGCGCAGCCCAGGGTTTCGACACTGGCCAGGCGCTTGACGATCGCACGCTGCCTGGCCATGCGCCGCATGCCCAGGGCGAGCGTGACCGTCACCACCGCGGGCAATCCTTCCGGCATGGCCGCCACCGCCAGCGCAATCGAATTCAAAATGACCTGGGTGAGCGTTTCGCCGCGCAGCAGCTGGAGTATGAACAGCAAGCCCACCAGCACGCCGGCCACCATTGCCAGGCGTTTGCCGAGTTCGTCGAGCTGGCGCTGTAGCGGGCCGGGACCTTCTTCGACGCTGGCAAGTTGCAGCGACAGTTTGCCCATTTCGGTCAGCATGCCGATGGCGGTGACTAGCATCTCGCCACGACCCCGGGTCACCATGGTGTTCATGTACGCCATGTTGAGTCGCTCGGCCAACGGGGTATCCGGTTTGGACAAGGCCGCAACTTGTTTGCCAACCGGTAGCGATTCGCCGGTCAGCGTGGATTCGTTGATCTCAAGGCTGAATGCGGCGATCAGTCTTCCGTCTGCGGGTATCCGGTCCCCAGCGTCCAGCAGCACGATGTCGCCCGCAACCAGTTCCACGGCGGCAAGCTCGTGCATCGTGCCGTCGCGCCGCACACGCGCCTTGGCGGGCAGCATTTTCTTGAGCGCGGCGAGGCTCTGCTCGGCACGGTATTCCTGATAGAAACCGAGCACCGCGTTGATCACCACGACGGACAGGATTACCGCCGCGTCGGTGATCTTGCCGATGCTCGCGGCCAACCCTGCGGCCAGGATCAAGACCATGATCAACACGTTCTTGAACTGGCCGAAAAACAATATCCAAGGGGAGCGCGGCGGTTTCTCGGCAAGGCGGTTGGCGCCATGCAAGCGGGTGCGGGTCTGCACCTCTTGCGCTTCGAGGCCGGTTTGCGTATCGACGTTCAGCAATTTTACGGCTTCATCGACACCCAACACATGCCATGTGGGCGCGCCCGCTGCCGGCGCCGGTTTTGGCTCGGCGGTAGCCGGTGTCGATGGCGGCGCATCCGGGATCGCTTTATCCTGTTTTGCGTCGCATGCAGCGATAGCCGGGGAGGGAGGCACGGCTAGCAGCGGGGCGGGTGGCGCGGGCGACGTCGCTTCCTCATGTGGCTCGCCGCCTGCGGATTGCTTACTTCGTTGATGCACGAGCACCTTGATCTCGGCGACGTCGAGCAGCGTTTCGTCGTAGCGCACCGTGGCGTTTTTTGCGGCGTAATTGACCGTCGCGCTTTCGACACCCGGCACCTCGCCAATGCGCTTTTCCACCTCTTCCACGGTCAATACCGCCAACATGTCGCGCATTTCAATGACGCTCGTTTTCATCGTGCACCCTTAGTCGTCTTCATTCGACCAGACTTGGCGGCTGTGTCAATCATTTAGCGCGCGACCTTCACGCGGAGGCTTGCTGGTCGGGCTGCTGGGTTTTCGGCGCGAGGGCAGCTGCGGCCGGCTCTGCGCTGGCTGGCGCGTCAGGTGCCGCGCCCGATGCCGCTCCCGGTGCCGCAGCCGTGCCCGGCCGACGGATGCCCGCCAGCTTGGTGCGCTTCAACATCAGGGCATTGATCGCCACAATCAGGGTACTGCCTGACATTGACATTGCCGCGACCTCGGGACTCAGTACGAATGGATACAAGACGCCTGCTGCGAGCGGGAACGCGATCACGTTGTAGCCCACTGCCCACCACAGATTCTGGTGCATCTTGCGCAAGGTAGCGCGCGACAGCTCGATGGCGCCGACGATGTCGTACGGATCGCTTTTCATCAGCACGACATCGGCGCTTTCCATGGCCACGTCGGTGCCGGCGCCAATTGCAAATCCGACGTTGGCCTGGGTCAGGGCAGGCGCGTCATTGACACCATCGCCGACCATCCCGACTTTCCTGCCGGTGGCCTGCAGCTGTTTCACTTTCTCAGCCTTTTGCGCCGGCAGCACGTCGGCCAGCACACTGTCGATACCGAGGTCGGCTGCGATACGTTTGGCCGTGACCGCATTGTCGCCGGTCAGCATCACCACTTCGATGCCGCGTTCGCGCAGCTTGGCCACCGCTGCCTTGGAGCTTGACCTGATCGCATCGGCGATGGCGATCAGACCAATGACTTGACCGGCCAAAGACACATGGACCACGGTGCGCCCGTCGCCCTGCAGCCGGGTGGCTTCGGCTTCCAGGTTGCCGAGTGCGAGCTTTTGGGTATCCATCAGCAGGCGATTGCCGAGAAACACCGTGCCATCGGCGGTTTCAGCGCGCGCACCCATGCCGTCCAGGGACTCAAACCCTGTCGGTGCCGCGACGCTGAGGTGCGCCGCCCGGCGCACGATGGCTTGCGCCAGCGGATGGTCGGAGCCCTGTTCGACGGCCGCAGCAGCAGTCAATAGCGCGTCCTCGCTGACACCGTCGGCCAAGACGATTTCCACCACTTCCGGCTGGCCGACGGTGAGCGTGCCGGTCTTGTCGAACACGATGACATCGAGCTTGGTCGCGTCTTCGAGCGCCGAAGCATTCTTGAACAGGATGCCGTTGGCGGCGCCCAGGCCGGTACTGACCATCACCGCCATCGGCGTCGCAAGACCCAGCGCATCGGGACAGGCGATCACGAAGACGGTGATGCTCAGTGTCACGGCAAACAGCAGCGGCTGCCCGATCCACCAGAACCAAACGGCAAAAGTGGCAAGACCGATGCCGATCGCAGCGATCACCAGCCATTGCGCGGCCTTGTCGGCCAGCAGTTGCGCCGGCGCCTTGGAATTTTGCGCTTCCTGTACCAGTTTGACGATCTGCGCCAGCGCCGAGTCGGCACCGACCTTGGTTGCCTTGTAGCGAAAGCTGCCGCTCTTGTTGATGGTGGCACCGATGACCGTGGCGCCCGGCCCTTTTTGCACAGGCATCGATTCGCCGGTAAGCATGGACTCGTCGACCAGCGATTCGCCGCTCTCGATTGTGCCGTCGACCGGAATCTTGTTACCCGGCCGGATGACCACAATCTCGACGGCCAGCACCTGGGCGGTGGGCACTTCAATCTCGGCGCCGTTGCGGATCACATTGGCCATGGCCGGCGTGAGATTCATCAAAGCCTTGATAGCCGACGACGCCCCGGCGCGGGCGCGCATTTCCAGCCAGTGGCCGAGCAGGATGAAAACCAGCAGCACGGCGACGGCTTCGAAAAACTGGCCGCCGCCGTCAAACAAGAAGGTGCTGCCAACGCTGAACAGATAGCCGGTGCCCACGGAGAGCACGATCAGTGCCGCCATACCCAACACGCCCTTTCTGAGCGCGCGCCAGGCAGAGACGAAGAACGGCCAGCTCGGGTAGACGATGGCGAGGGAAGCGAAGCCAAACAACCACAGGTCGAGGTCGATCCCGAATGGCGGCGCGGGCGGGGTAAACAGACCCATCGGCGAATAGATAAAAATCGGCACCGCAAAGAACAGGCAGATCCAGATACGGTTGCGCATATCCTTGAAGATGGCCGTCAAGTCCATGCCGTCATGTCCCATCTCATGCGCCATGTCCGCGGCCATGGCGGGCTGCGCACTCGAGGCCGCGTCGCCGTGACCCTTGTGGCC
>JANPCW010000785.1:0-2916 GCA_031431155.1 Janthinobacterium sp.
GTATCCCGCGCGGCGCGCGCTAGAGCCTCCTTGACGACGGGATCTGACTCCCACTCGTTGCGCCAGAATTGTTCTATCTCGGCTGGCTCGAAGGACTTGGCTAATTCCATGATTTGACTTGTGATTTTTCGAAAACAACCATTATAAAGGACGTTCTAAAGCATGCGCCGGGCAATGCTTGGCGGCAGCGAGATTTACTGATAACGCGGGCCGTTTGACCACAGGCAAAATCGATGTTTCGTGATTTTCGCCGATTACCGCCGATTTGCGGCGATTTTGCGGCTTTTTCGGAGTCCGCGCAAACGCGTATAATTGGCCCGGCTGCCGCAAGGCGGCACACGCTAGGGGTCCTGCTGGTCGCGCATTGCGGCCAGCGGGTGAGAAACACCCTCCGAACCTGATCTGGATAATGCCAGCGAAGGGAAGCTTTAGAGACCGTCGGCCACCAGCCGATGCCGCTCGACACTCCTTTGCTGGCTCCTGCTGAACTAATCAGCTAGCTACCAAGGAGCCAAATGAACGCCAACCCGAAATTCCTCTCGGCCACCGCCACGGTGGACCAAGCCGCGATCCACCCGTTACCGAATTCGCGCAAGATTTATATTGAGGGCAGCCGCCCGGATATCCGCGTGCCGATGCGGCAAATCAGTCAGTCCGATACGCAAGCGTCGTTTGGCTTCGAGAAAAATCCGCCGATTTACGTCTACGATACCTCCGGCCCCTACACCGATCCGGATGTTGCCATCGATATCCGCTGCGGCCTGGCCACGCCGCGCCTGCCGTGGATTGTGGAGCGCGACGATACCGAACAATTGCCGGGCCCGAGCTCCGAGTACGGGGTTGCCCGGCTCAATGATCCGAAGCTGGTCGAGCTGCGTTTTAATTTGCAGCGCACGCCGCGCCGGGCCAAGGCGGGCGCCAACGTCACGCAGATGCATTACGCGCGGCGCGGCATCGTCACGCCGGAAATGGAATTCGTTGCGATCCGCGAAAACATGCGCCGCCGGGAGTATCTGGAAGAGCTGAAAACGTCCGGGCCGATGGGATCACGGCTGGCCGATTTGATGGGCCGCCAGCATCCGGGCCAGTCGTTCGGCGCCGCCATCCCGCTAGAGATCACGCCCGAATTCGTGCGCGAGGAAATCGCACGCGGGCGCGCCATCATCCCGGCCAATATCAACCATCCCGAGGTCGAGCCGATGATCATTGGCCGCAATTTCCTGGTCAAGATCAATGCCAATATCGGCAACTCGGCGCTCACTTCCTCGATCGGCGAAGAGGTGGAAAAGATGACCTGGGCGATCCGCTGGGGCGGCGACAATGTGATGGATCTCTCGACCGGCAAGCACATCCACGAAACGCGCGAATGGATCATCCGTAATTCACCGGTGCCGATCGGTACCGTG
The DNA here is from genome assembly GCA_031431155.1 of Janthinobacterium sp. GTDB lineage: Bacteria > Pseudomonadota > Gammaproteobacteria > Burkholderiales > Burkholderiaceae_D > JANPCW01. The sequence continues at coordinate 1,407 of JANPCW010000785.1, forward strand.
CCGCTTTACCAGGCGCTGGAAAAAGTGAACGGCAAAGCCGAAGACCTGACCTGGGAAATCTTCCGCGACACCTTGATCGAACAGGCCGAGCAGGGCGTCGATTATTTCACGATCCACGCCGGCGTGCTGCTGCGCTATGTGCCGATGACGGCCAAACGCCTGACCGGCATCGTCTCGCGCGGCGGCTCGATCATGGCCAAGTGGTGCCTGGCGCATCACGAGGAATCGTTCCTGTACACCCATTTCGAAGAGATCTGCGCCATCATGAAAGCGTACGACGTCTCGTTTAGTCTGGGCGATGGCTTGCGTCCCGGCTCGATTTACGACGCCAACGACGAAGCCCAACTGGGCGAACTGAAGACGCTCGGCGAGCTCACGCAAGTGGCGTGGAAGCACGACGTACAAGTCATGATCGAAGGCCCGGGTCACGTGCCGATGCACCTGATCAAGGAGAACATGGACTTGCAGCTCGATCAGTGCGGTGAGGCGCCGTTCTATACGCTCGGGCCGCTCACGACCGACATCGCGCCCGGCTACGATCACATCACCTCCGGCATCGGCGCGGCGCTGATCGGCTGGTACGGCACCGCGATGCTGTGCTACGTCACGCCCAAGGAGCATCTGGGCTTGCCGAACAAGGCCGACGTCAAGGACGGCATCATCACCTACAAGATCGCGGCCCATGCGGCCGACTTGGCCAAGGGCCATCCGGGTGCGCAAATCCGCGACAACGCCTTGTCCAAGGCGCGCTTTGAGTTTCGCTGGGATGACCAGTTCAACATCGGGCTGGACCCGGACAAGGCGCGCGAATTTCACGACGAAACGCTGCCCAAGGATTCGGCCAAAGTGGCGCATTTCTGCTCCATGTGCGGTCCCCATTTCTGCTCTATGAAGATCACGCAGGAAGTGCGCGAATACGCGGCAGCGGGGATGCAAATGAAGGCCATCGAGTTCGTCAAAGGCGGCACCGAACTTTACCGCAAGTTGTGAGGCCGGCATGATCGACATCGAACTCAACGGCGCGCCGCATCGGGTCCCGCCGCAGCATACCCTGTATGACCTGATCGAAGCGCTGGCCCTGACCAATCAGGCGCTGGCGCTGGCGGTCAACCGCCATGTCGTGCCGCGCCAGAAATGGCCGGAGTACCGCTTGCAGCCGCAGGACAAGGTCGACATCGTGCGCGCCATCGGCGGCGGCTGAGCATTCAATCAATCTAAGGAGCATGACATGACACACACTACGAATGACGATGATCTGCTGACCATCGCCGGCAAGACCTACCGTTCGCGCTTGCTGGTTGGCAGCGGCAAATACCGCGACCTGGCGCAAACGCGCGAGGCGACCGATGCGGCCGGGGCCGAGATCATCACGGTTGCGATCCGGCGCGTGAACATCGGCCAGGACCCGAGCGCCCCGAGCCTGCTCGACGTGCTGCCGCCGTCGCACTTCACGATCCTGCCCAACACGGCCGGCTGCTACACGGCCAAGGATGCGGTGTACACGCTGCAA
>JANPCW010000786.1:0-10748 GCA_031431155.1 Janthinobacterium sp.
GGTCGGCGGCGACAAGTTTGACGAAGCCATCGTCAACTACATCCGGCGCAACTACGGGATGCTAATCGGCGAGCAGACCGCCGAGCTGATCAAAAAAACCATCGGCTCTGCGTTCCCCGGCTCGGAAGTGAAGGAAATGGAAGTGAAGGGGCGTAACCTGTCGGAAGGCATCCCGCGCTCATTCACCATCTCCAGCAACGAGATCCTGGAAGCGCTGACCGATCCGCTCAATAACATCGTCTCGGCCGTCAAGAACGCGCTGGAACAGACACCACCGGAACTCGGTGCTGATATCGCCGAGAAGGGCATGATGCTGACCGGCGGCGGCGCCTTGCTGCGCGACCTGGATCGCCTGCTGATGGAAGAAACCGGCTTGCCGGTGCTGGTGGCGGAAGACCCGCTCACCTGCGTGGTGCGCGGCTCCGGCATGGCGCTGGAACGGATGGACAAGCTTGGCTCGATCTTTTCGTACGAATAGGCGATAGCAGCTGGGCCGGCGCGTGCGCCCAGCGGGCACGGCTGATTCTTTGTCGAGATCCTTGGTCGCGATCCACTGGTTGCAGCACTGTGCCTCAGGTTATTGGAATCCATGGAATACAGTCCTCCGCCCCTGTTTAAACAAGGCGCCTCGGCCCGGGTCAAGGTGATTGTTTTCGCATGTATTTCAGTGGCATTGTTGCTCGCCGACGCGCGCCTGCAGGCGCTGGCGACGGTGCGCCAGGTAGTGGGCACCGTCTTGTACCCGCTCCAGATGGTGGCGCTGATGCCGCGCGATGCCTTCGGACGCATGGGCGCTTATTTCTCGTCGCAGTCCGCGCTTGAAAACGAAGTGCGCGAACTCAAGCGCGAACACATCGCCACCGCCCAGACCCTGCAGCAATCCCAACTCTATCTGGCCGAGAACGCGCAACTGCGCAAGCTGCTCGATGCGAGCGAGCGGGTGCCGGTAACGTCGATGATGGGCGAAGTCCTGTACGATGCGCGCGACGGCTATTCGCGCAAGCTGATCCTCAATCGCGGCATCCGGCACGGGATAACACTGGGCCTGCCAGTGATCGACAACCTTGGCGTTGTCGGGCAGATCACGCGTATATTCCCGTTTACTTCCGAGGTCACGCTGCTCACCGACAAGGAACAGGCGATTCCGGTGCAGGTCTTGCGCAACGGCCTGCGCAGCGTCGCTTACGGGCTGGGTCAATCCGGTGCGCTGGAGTTGCGCTTCATGACGCCCAATACCGATGTGCAGGTGGGCGACGTGCTCGTTACGTCGGGATTGGACGGGGTCTATCCGGCCGGGCTGGCGGTGGCCAAGGTGGTGCAGGTCGAAAGCAGGGCGACCGGGGCCTTCGGCCGTGTGGTGTGCCAACCGCTGGCCGGGATCGAACGCAACACGCAGCTGCTGGTGCTCATGGCCAGGCCCGCCATGGCGCCGCGCCCGCCCCCGGAAGAGGTTAAAACGGGCCGCAAGCAAGCGATGCAGAAATTGGATCCGATCAAGAAAGCGGTCCCGCAAGTGGCGCCCGCGGCAGCACCGAGCAATATGACCCGGCAAAAGGAGACGGCCCGATGAATCGTCCACACTATATTTTGTTGCCGGTAAGCCCGCTGTTTATCGGTACCAGCCTGTTGGGCGCGTTCTTGCTGAACTTGCTGCCCTGGGGGCGCTTGATCGGCGCGCCCGACTTCGTGGCGCTGGTGCTGGTCTTCTGGGGCATCCACCAGCCGCGCAAAGTTGGGATCGGCCTGGCTTTTTTCATGGGGCTGCTGATGGACGTGCACGATGCCAGTTTACTGGGCGAGAATGCGCTCGCATACACCTTGCTGTCCTATAGCGCGATCATGATCCATCGGCGCGTGCTGTGGTTCCCGGTCCTGATCCAGGCGCTGCATGTGCTGCCGCTGTTGCTGCTGACCCAGTCGATCCAGCTGTTGGTGCAATACTTTGTGTCCGGCAAGTTCCCCGGCTGGTTTTATTTTATTGAAAGCGCGGTCGCGGTCGCCCTGTGGCCGATCGTGACCTGGATTCTGCTCGCCCCTCAGCGGCGCGCCGTGGACCGCGACCATACCCGTCCGATCTAGGCCCGGCGCTCCCATCTAAGGCTGAACGCATGACAGAATTCAAGAACACCGAACGCGAGTTGCATTTCTTCCGGTTGCGCCTGACTGCCGTGATCGCGTTCGTGATCATCTGCTTTGGATTGCTGCTGTCGCGCTTCGTCTGGTTGCAAGTGATCAAGCACAGCGAGTATGCGGCCCAGGCCGAGGACAACCGGATCGCGGTGGTGCCGGTGGTGCCGAACCGCGGTCTGATTGTCGACCGCAATGGCGTGCTGCTGGCCCGCAATTACTCGGCCTACACGCTGGAGATCACGCCGTCCAAATTGCGCGCCACGCTCGATTCGGTGATCGACGAGCTGGCCACCTTGGTCGAGATCGACGCCAAGGATCGCAAGCGCTTCAAGAAGCTGCTGGACGAATCGAAAAACTTTGCCAGCGTTCCGCTGCGCACCCGCCTGACGGACCAGGAAGTGGCGCGCTTCGCGGCGCAGCGCTTTCGCTTTCCCGGCGTCGAGATCCAGGCCCGCCTGTTCCGCCAGTATCCCTTGGGCGAAGTCGCCTCGCACGTGATCGGTTTCATCGGCCGCATCAATCAGGCCGAAGCGAGCCTGATCGAGGAAACTGAAGATGCGGCCAACTATAGCGGCACCGACCATATCGGCAAGGAAGGCTTGGAAAAAAGCTACGAGAAGGTGCTGCATGGCACCACCGGCTACGAAGCGGTGGAAGTGTCGGCCGGGGGGCGGGCGGTGCGCACCTTGTCGCGCACGCCGGCCTCGGCCGGGAGCAACCTGATCCTGTCGATCGACATCGAGCTGCAAAAAATTGTCGAGGAGGCGTTCGGCGAGTGGCGCGGCGCGCTGGTGGCGATCGAGCCGGCCAGCGGCGACATCCTGGCGTTCGTGTCGCGCCCCGGGTTTGACCCGAACCTGTTTGTGGACGGCATCGACCAGCAAAGCTGGAGCGAGTTGAACGAATCGCTCGACCGGCCGATGGTCAACCGGGCCTTGTCGGGCACCTATTCGCCCGGCTCGACCTTCAAGCCTTTCATGGCGCTGGCCGCGCTCGAGCTGGGCAAGCGCACGCCCGGCCAGACCATCTACGATCCGGGGTTCTTCACCCTGGGCGGGCACAAGTTTCGCGACGACAAGCCTGGCGGGCACGGCACGGTCGACATGCACAAGTCGATCGTCGAGTCGTGCGACACCTATTACTATCTGCTCGGCAACGACCTGGGGCCGGACGCGATCCACGACTTCATGAAGCCGTTCGGTTTCGGCCAGCTCACCGGGATCGATCTCGATAATGAAAAGGTCGGCGTATTGCCCTCCAAGGCATGGAAGCGCGCCCGCTTCAAGAAAAACGCGGGCATGCAGAAGTGGGTCGGCGGCGACACCATCTCGGTCTCGATCGGACAGGGTTTTAACAACTACACCCCGCTGCAGTTGGCACACGCGGTGGCCAACCTGGCCAATAATGGGGTCGTGATGAAGCCGCACCTGGTCAAGATCGTGGAAGACGGCATCACGCGCGCGCGCACCCTGACGGTGCCGAAAGAAAGCTACCGGATCCCGCTCAAGCAGGCCAATATCGACGTCATCAAGCGGGCCATGGTGGGCGTGACCAGCGAGCCCGGCGGCACCGGGGTCAGGGCCTTTGCCAATGCCGGTTACCTCTCGGCCGGCAAGACCGGGACCGCACAGGTGATCGCGATCAAGAAGAATGAAAAGTATAATGCCAAACTGATCGCGGAACGGTTTCGCGACAATGCACTCTACACGGCGTTTGCGCCGGCCGATCAGCCGCGCATCGCAATCGCAATCGTGGTGGAAAACGCCGGTTTCGGGGCCGGGGTGGCGGCGCCGATCGTGCGCAAGGCGCTCGACTACTACCTGCTGGGCAAGCGCCCAGCCCAAAAAGAGGCGATCAAGGTGCCCAAAGAGGACGCCGAGACGCTGAGTACCGAGGCCGAGCTCAAGGCCGAAGCGGCGATTGGCGGCGAACCGGCACCGGGCGGCGAAACCCCCGGCAATCGAGAATGAGGAAGCGATCATGCCTATAAACGAAAGGCGCTCCTGGTGGCGTCGGATTCGACCCTACTTCGTGGTGTTTGACGGCCCGCTGGCGCTGGCCATGTTCCTGTTGCTCTCGACCGGCTTGGTGACCCTGTATTCGGCCGGGATCGATTTTCCCGGGCGGCTCGAGGGGCAGATCCGCAACATCATGGTCGCCTTCGTCGTTATGTGGGTGGCCGCCAACATTCCGCCGCAAACCCTGATGCGGCTGGCAGTGCCGATCTATACGGCAGGGGTGGCCTTGCTGGTTGCCGTGTTCCTGTTCGGCGTCGTCAAGAAAGGCGCGCGCCGCTGGCTATATGTCGGGGTCGACATCCAGCCGTCCGAAATCATGAAAATCGCCATGCCCCTGATGCTGGCCTGGTTCTTTCAGCAGCGCGCCGGCATGCTGCGCTGGCACTCGTTTGCGATCGCCGCGGTCCTGCTGGTGATCCCGGTCGGCTTGATCGCCAAGCAGCCGGACCTGGGCACGGCTTTGCTGGTGCTGGCGGCCGGGTTCTATGTCATCTTCCTGGCCGGCCTGTCCTGGAAAGTACTGATTGGGTTGCTTGTGACGGGCCTTGCCAGCTTGCCTGTGGTGTGGTCGGTGTTGCACGATTATCAGCGCCAGCGCGTGATGATGCTGATCGACCCGACCGTCGATCCGCTGGGCAAGGGCTTCCACATCATCCAGTCGACCATCGCCGTGGGCGCTGGCGGCGTGACCGGCAAGGGTTGGACCCGCGGCACCCAGGCCCATCTCGAATTCATCCCCGAACGCACTACCGACTTCATTTTTGCCGTGTTTTCCGAGGAATTTGGGCTGATCGGCAACCTGGTGCTACTTATGTTCTACCTGTTGCTGATCGGGCGCGGCTTGATGATCGCCGCCAACGCGCCGAGCTTCTTTTCGCGCCTGCTGGCAGGGGCGATCACGATGATTTTCTTCACCTATGCTTTTGTCAATATGGGGATGGTCAGCGGCATCTTGCCGGTGGTCGGAGTGCCGTTGCCGTTCATGAGTTACGGCGGCACGGCCCTGATGACATTGGGTCTGGGGGCGGGCATCCTGATGAGCATCCAGCGCCATCGCAAGCTGGTGCAGACCTGATGGCGGCGCCGAACACACAAGGGCGCGGCCGGCTCTGGCCTTTGTCTCTGGCTGCAATCGTGCTGGTGCTGGTCGCCGGCTGCGCGGGGACGCCGAAACAGGCGCGGTCCCCGGCCGCGATCAAAGCCGTGCGCGCCGGTCCGGGCTCGCCGCACTTGCCGCCTGCCGGCTCCGGGCGCGGCGGATATTACCAGGATGATGGACCGGGCGAAAAAAGCCCCCAGGATCTGGATCAGGTCGGCGACGCCGTGCCGCGCGCCGAGCCGTATTCAAAGCGGGGCAATCGCCCCTACGTCGTGTTCGGGAAAACCTATACGCCGCGCACTGACGAGCGGCCCTTTGTCCAGCGCGGCAAAGGCAGTTGGTATGGCAAAAAATTCCACGGCCAGCGCACCGCCTCGGGCGAGCTGTATGACATGTACAAGATGACAGCCGCACACCCGACCCTGCCGATTCCATCGTATGCGCGCATTACGAGCGTGGACAGCGGCAAGCAGGTGATCGTGCGCATCAATGACCGCGGGCCATTCCATTCGAAGCGCATCGTCGACGTTTCCTATACCGCGGCCCTGAAACTGGGCATGCTTGAGAAGGGCAGTCATGAAGTGGAGCTCGAGCGCCTGCTGCCATCCGATATCGAACGGCTGGGCCAGTCGCAACAGCGTGCGCCGGTGGCGCTGTCGCAGCCAGTGTCGGGCCCCGAGCTCGCCAGCCGCAGACCGGTGGCAATGGACATGGAGGCCCTGATGCAAAACGATGCGATTCCGATCGCCGTTGATTTGTCGGCGCCTTCGGCCGACCCGGCCGAGCAAAGTGGTTTCTATCTTCAGCTGGGCGCGTATGCGAGCGCCGATAAAGCCGAGGCCGAGCGGGCAAAATTGCACCAGCATGCAGGGGTGCTGGCACCCTTGACCGTGGTGGCGGGGCCGCTGCATCGCCTATATAGCGGACCGTTCCAGAGCCGGGCCAACGCTGCGAAGGCGTTGCAAGCGCTGCCCGCCGCGCTGAGCGCCAAGCCGATCATTGTCGAGCGCTGATCAAGCCTTGCAGGAACGGGTTTCCTGGGCCGGGAACGCGGTCTTGATTTGATTCAGGCGCGCCCTGGTGGGGCGCTCGATGTCGCGGAATTGAAATGCGACCTGCTCGATGTTGGGGCCGCGGCCAATGATCTTGGCGCCATCGATGCCTTGCTTGGCCAAGGCTGCCAGCAGATTCTGCGCGGCAGTTTCCGACTTGAAGACACCGAGCGAAATCGCCCAGTGCAGACTCGAATTGTCGGAGATGACGTAATTGGATACCCCCAATAGGGTCAGGTCTGCGGCCTTTTTATTGGCCGCTTCCTTGCTGCTAAATGGTGGAATATGCACGATGTGGGTGTTCGCTTGCATCACCGCCACCTTGCGCCGCGTTTGACGCTCCCCCAGTCCAAGCGTGGCGATCGCATTCTCGAAGCGCGCGGCATCGGCGCTTGGGAAGGTGCCAATTTCGGTGCAGGCGATCAATCCCGGCTTGGTGGACGGCGCCGTTTCGACCGATGCTGGCTCGATCGATGCTGCTTGGCTGACCGGCGCCGCCTGGCCGCCCGTTATCAGCCTTATCCGGTCCGGATTGAGCTGGTTCTTGATACGCGCCGGCTCGCGCTGGCTGCCGCTGAAACTGCCGAGATAGCCTTGCCCGAAAAGGAGCAAGGCGGCGTTCAGGCAGAGCAGGGACCAGAATAAGAGTTTCAACACGAGCGATCCAATCAGATGCGGGTGGCCGCCGTATGCAAGCCGATGAGAACGATATTATCGACGATTCTGTGCGGCAAGGACAGCATGGGCGCGATGAAGCGCGCGGCGCCACCCGAGATAATGCACTCGCGCGCTTGGTGCAAGGCGCAAGCGCGTTCGATGGCGCCGCACTGGGCAGCTAGGCATCCGCTCAGAATGGCGTCGTTGGTGTTGTCTGCGAAATCTGCCGGCAGCCGGGCATCGGATGCGATCCACGGCAGCTGGGCGGTATTGCGGGCCAGCGAACTGGCCATCAAGCTTAGCCCAGGCAGGATCATCCCGCCCAACAGTACGCCGTCCTTGGTCAGCGCATCGATGGTGGTGGCGGTGCCGCAATTGGCCACGATCAGGGCCTGATCCGGCACCAGCGTGCGCGCGCCAATGGCGGCCGCAAAACGATCGCAGCCAAGTTGCGCCGGGTTGCGGTAGCCATTGCGAACGCCCGCCATCTCAGGCAACGAGGCAAACCAGCTGACGCCAGCCGGCCCCAGTGAAGCGGGCAGGGCATGTTGCAGGCGCTCGCGCAGGACGGCGCCGGCCACGTTCGAGATCATGGCGCGCCCGATGCTGCCATGGCCCAGCGCCGCCTGCCATGCGCCCGGCAATTGCGCCAGGTCGGCGTGCGCGACCGCGCCGGAGGCGCGCCACATGCCGGGCGTCGACCCGGCATCGGCCAGGGCCCATTTGATGCGGGTATTGCCGGCGTCGATCAGTAATAACATGGCTAGCCTGCCTTTGCGCAAAGGGACACGTCGCCCGACATGATTTCAATCCGGCCTTGGGCAGTGTCGAGCAGCAGGCGGCCAAGGTCGTCCACGCCGCTGGCCTGCCCCTGGTGTAGCGGCTGGCCGTTCTCGAGAATGACCACCGTTTGCCCCTGGTGTGCATGCAGCCGGTTCCAGCGCGCACTGAAGGCGGCAAAACCGGCGGCGTCAAATTGGCGCAGTGCCGCTGCCAGGGCATCGAGTAGTGCCGCCACCAGGCGATTGCGGTCCATCTGCGCCAGCCAGGGTGCGGCCGCCACCTCGCGCCCGATCGCCGCTTCCAGGTGCAGGGGCATGAGCAAATTGATGCCAACCCCAACCACGGCCCAGATTGCGCCATCGGCGCAGGTGCGCGATTCGATCAGGATCCCGCCCAGCTTGGCGCCGTCCCTGAGTAGATCGTTGGGCCACTTTAGCTGTACCTTGAGGTCCAGGGCGGCCAGCGCTTCGGCCAGCGCCAGTCCCACCGCCAGCGGCAAGCCGGCCAGCTGCTGCAGCGGGCCTTTGAATTTCCATGCCAGCGAGAAGGTCAGGCTCGCGCCCGGCGCCGAGAGCCAGCTGCGGCCGGCCCGTCCGCGCCCTGCCGTCTGGCGCTCGGCGATCAATAGCGTCGGCGCGGCTAGGGTAGGCAGGCGTGCCAGCAGGTCGGCATTGGTGGAACCGGTTTCCGCTACCACTTCGATGGCGATGCCGGGGGCGCAACAGGCGGCAATGCCTGCGCCAGAGAGCAGGAGCGTCACGGCGCGGCCCTGCGCGCCTTGCGCGGCGCTTGCGCGAATGCCTGATCGTAGGCAAAGTTGGGCAGCATGCGCAACAGCTTGGCAACGATCCCCATCTGCCACGGGATGACGCGGTAGCTGGAGCCGGCTGCGATCGCGCCCACGGCGACCCGCGCAAATTGATCAGGCGCCATCAGGAACGGCATTCGATAGGCATTGTTGCGCGTCATCGGGGTGGCGACATATCCGGGGCACAGCGTCACCACCCTGATGCCGCAGGCTCTCAGTTCGAGCCGCAGCGATTCGCAATACGTGATCACGGCCGCTTTCGAGGCGCAGTAGGCAGCCGCGCCCGGCAGGCCGCGGATCCCGGCCACGCTGCCAATGGCGACCAGCTGGGTCGGCTCAGGCTGCGCTTTCATGGTGGCGATAAAGGCGGCGAAGGTGGCCACGGTCGCGCTCAGATTGGTGGCCAGGATGGCCTCGAACACGGGCAGGTCCGGGGCATATTCGGTCAGGGTGCCGTGCGAGATACCGGCGTTGGCGATCACGATATCGGCGCCGCCGGCATGCGCGATGAAGGCCTGCGCCGCGCCAGCCAGGGCCGCGTGATCGGTGACGTCGACCGGGTAGACCCGGTGCAGTGTCGGGTTGGGCAGGCTGGCCGCCAGTTGATCGAGCAGCTCGCCGCGCCGTGCCAGTAAACCCAGCATCGCGCCGCGCGCCGCGTATTCGCGCGCCAGGGCGGCCCCGATCCCGCTCGAGGCGCCGGTAATGAAGACCCGCTTCATCGTACTTGCCCGATCGCGCAGCGCATGCCTATTTCTGTTCCGCTTTCGCTTTGGCGACCAGATAATCCATGACCTGCAACGCCGACCGCTGCTGCTCGGCCTCGGTTTGCGCGACGCCCGAACCTTGAGTCGCCTGCGACGGCGAGGTCAGGAAGCGGCCATCGATGGCGATCATCGGCCAATGGTCGACCTGGTAGGCATCCATCATCGTGGCCGCACGCCGCACTTTGGCCTGCACCCCGAACGAGCGATAGGTGTCGATGAATTTCTTGCGGTCGATACCCTGTTTCTCAATGAAGTCGAAGACTGCCTCATCGCGGTTCAGGCGCTCGCGTTCCACATGCATCGCATGAAACACCTTGGCGTGCAACTGGTCGAGCAGGCCCATCGCTTCAAGCGCGAAGTACAGCCGCTGCTGCGGCAGGACGTTTTCGTCGCGCGGCACATGGACCCGCTTGAAGACGATGTTGTCGCCCTGTTTTTTGACCCAGGCCGCCAGCACCGGCTCGAACACATGGCAATGCGGGCAGTAGTAAGCGAAGAACTCGATGACTTCGATTTTCTTTCCGGCGTCGGTATTTTGCGCGGTTGGCAAGGTTCGGTATTGAGCCCCGTTTCTCGGATCGGACGGGGCCGCCGTCACCGCCAGCGCGGTCAGGGTGGCTGCGGCCAAGGCAAGCACGCACAAGATTTTTTGAACAATTCGCATTAATGCTCCAGGGGGTTATTTTTGATTGCGTACAACGGCCACATCCACGCCGTTTTCAGCCAGCTTGGCGCGAACCTTGTTCATCGTCTCGGCGTGCGGAAAAGGCCCCATCCGGACCCGGTGCAGCACGCCGTTGTCGGTGCTGCGGTCGGTGATGGCCGCTTCGAAACCGAGCAGCGCCAGCTTGGCGCGCACGTTTTCGGCATCGGCGCTTTCCCGGAATGCGCCGACCTGAAGATAATAGACCCACTTTTCTTCACCTGCCTCGGGCTTGGCACCGGTTTTGGCCGGGTCTGCAACCGGCACCGGAATTTTCACTGGCGCTGGCGCTGGCACCTGAGCCGGTTCGGGTTTGGGCGTCGTTTCAGGCTTGAGCTGGTCGATCGCTTGCTGCAGTACTTCCAAGGCCGGAGGCTGCGGCTCTTTCGAGAAATCCTTGGCCGAGTCGCGCGCCGCACGCTTGCCGTACAGCGGCTTGTTCGGGTCCGCCACCTGGTCCGCGGTGGGCTCGAACGACTTGCCCGCCTTGCCTGCCTTGTCGGTAAACGGCATGGCGCCCTTGGTGATTGCCAGCGCGACGGCGACCGCCATGGCAAGGCCGATGATCAGGCCGGCGATAAAGCCGGCCAGCGTGCTGCCCTGCTGGCGCGCCAAGAGGCGGGTGTCGAAATTCATGGTCTGGTTCAGCCTTTGCGATTACATTTTATCTGGCGCGGACACGCCGATTAGTGCCAGTCCGTTACGCAGCACCTGGCGCGTGGCCAGCATCA
>JANPCW010000787.1:0-1724 GCA_031431155.1 Janthinobacterium sp.
CTTGCCAGCCAGTGCGCCATTCGGGAGACCGAGGCATCCGACCATCATTACCGCAACGACGAATTTTGCTTTTTTTAACATGCTGCCCCCTTAAAATGTTGGTCTAGGCAGTGCCGGCCAACAAAGTATTGTTTTGTCACGATGACCCACCTTAGCATGGCTCTCGCGCTACCAATGTTATTTATATACTATAACATTGTCAAAATACACTGTCAAAAGGAATATTAATTTAAAGCAACAATTAGTGCCGGCTGACCATATTTCCGTTGGCTGGTTGCGGCCCACGCTCTCAGGTGCGCTGGTAAACATCCTCGAAGCGGACGATATCATCCTCGCCCAAATAACTGCCCGACTGCACTTCGATCATGTGCAGCGATAACTTGCCCGGATTTTCCAGCCGGTGGGTGGTGCCGATCGGAATATAGGTCGATTCATTTTCGGTCAGCAGGCTCACCTTGTCGCCGCAGGTCACGCGCGCGGTCCCGCTCACCACGACCCAATGCTCGGCCCGGTGATGGTGCATTTGCAGCGACAGTTTTGCCCCCGGCTTGACCGTGATGCGCTTGACCTGAAAGCGCGCCCCCGCATCAATGCCCTCGTAGTACCCCCAAGGCCGGTAGACTTTGGTGTGGTGCAAGTGTTCAGTGCGCTGCGTCAGCTTCAAGTGATCGACGATCTGCTTGACCCGCTGCACCTGGTCTTTATGGGCCACCAGCACGGCATCGGCCGTTTCCACCACCACCAGATCCTTGACGCCGACCACGGCCACGATCCGGCTCTCGGCCCGCACCAGCGAATCGGTGACACCATCGAGGTAGACGTCGCCGCGCTGTGCATTGCCGTCGGCGTCGCACTGCTGGACCTCCCACAGGGAGGACCAGGAACCGACGTCGCTCCAGCCGATGTCGGCCGGCACCAGCACTGCGTGGCGCGTATGCTCCATCACCGCGTAATCGATGGAATCGGACGGGCAGCTGGCAAACGAAGTTTCTTCCAAGCGGCAAAAATCGAGGTCGCGATAACCGAGCCGCACCGCCGCTTCGCAGGCGAGCGCCATCGCAGGCTGCAGTTCGGCCAGTTCGCTGAGGTAGCGCTCGGCCCGGAACAGGAACATCCCGCTATTCCAGAAGAAAGCACCGTCATCGACAAAGGCCTGGGCCGTGGCATGGTCCGGTTTTTCGACGAAACGGTCCACCCTGTAGCAATGGTCCGACCCTTGCAGCAAGGGGCCGCGCCGGATATAACCGTAACCGGTTTCAGGTTTTTGCGGCACGATGCCGAAGGTCGCCAGCGCGCCTTCCCGGACCGGCAGCGCCGCGCGCACCACGGCGTCAAAAAACGCGGCGCTATCGCCGATCACATGGTCGGCCGGCAACACCAGCATCACGGCATCTGGTTCGAGCGCGAGCAGGTAGTTGGCCGCCACGGCCACGGCTGGCGCAGTGTTGCGCCCTACCGGTTCCAGCAAGATCGCCAGCGGCGCGGTGGCGATTTCGCGCATCTGTTCGGCCACCAGGAAGCGGTGCTCATTGCCGCACACCACCAGCGGCGCCATCAGGTCCGGCCAGCCTGCCAGCCGCAGCACAGTGTCTTGCAGCATGGTTTTGTCGGAAACCAGTGGCAACAGCTGCTTGGGCAATGCAGCGCGCGACAACGGCCACAGGCGGGTACCGGCGCCGCCGGAAAGAATCACAGGATAGATTTTCATGGATTTTCTTCTTCTG
>JANPCW010000788.1:0-5445 GCA_031431155.1 Janthinobacterium sp.
CGAAAACGTCCATGTGGCGCGCGAATTCCGCGCCAACTGCAAAATCGTGGTCGCGGTCGGCGCCTGCGCCATCAACGGCGGCTTGCCGGCACAGCGCAATGCGTTTGCGCTGAAAGACGTGTTGAACGATGTGTATGTGAACCGGCGCGAGCTCGCCAACGGGGCCGTTCCGAACGATCCGGAATTGCCGCTGCTGCTCGACAAGGTGTACCCGCTGCATGAAGTGGTTCACGTCGATTATTTCATCCCCGGCTGCCCGCCGTCGGCCGACACGCTGTGGCGCGTCCTGACCGACCTGCTGGCCGGGCGCGAGCCTAGCCTCGATTACCCGCTGATCCATTTCGATTGAGAACCATCCTATGATTTCCAACCTCGAGACCGCGGCACATCCCGAAAACCTGCGCCGCGTCGCCATTGAACCGGTGTCGCGCGTGGAAGGCCACGGCAAGGTCACGATCTTGCTCGACGAAAACAACGAAGTGCAGCAGGTGCGCTTGCACATCGTCGAATTCCGCGGCTTCGAAAAATTCATCGAGGGCCGTCCCTACTGGGAAGTGCCGGTGATGGTGCAGCGCCTGTGCGGGATCTGCCCGGTCAGCCACAATCTGGCCGCATCCAAAGCGCTCGACCTGATCGTGGGTGCCACGCAGATCACGCCGACGGCCGAGAAAATCCGGCGCCTGATGCATTACGGCCAGATGCTGCAGTCGCATGCGCTGCATCTGTACCATCTGTGCTCGCCCGATCTGTTGTTTGGCTTCGACAGCGAGGTCGCGCTGCGCAATATCGTCGGCGTGGCCCAGCGCTATCCGGATGCGGCCAAGCGCGGCATCCTGCTGCGCAAGTACGGGCAGGAAGTGATCCGCATCACGTCCGGCAAGCGGGTGCACGGCACCGGGTCGATCCCGGGCGGCGTCAACAAGTCGGTCAGCATCGAAGAGCGCAACGTGCTGAAAAAAGACATCGATGAGATCGTGGCCTGGGGCGTGGCATCGGTGCAGATGGTCAAGGACTTGCACCGGCAGCATCCTGCGCTGTACGACAATTTCGGCAGCTTCCGCGCCGGCATGATGTCGCTGACCGGGCCCGGCGGCGCGCTCGACTTCTATGACGGCACGCTGCGCGTGCGCGATGCCGACGGCGCGCTGCTGTTCGACGGGGTCGACGTCCAGCAGTACGAAGCGTTGATCCAGGAAGAGGTCAAGCCCTGGAGCTACATGAAGTTCCCTTACCTGAAATCAATCGGTAGCGAGGATGGCTGGTATCGCGTCGGCCCGCTGTCGCGTATCCAGAACTGCGATGTCATCGGGACCCCGCTGGCCGAACTGGAACGTCGTGAGTTCATCGCGTATTCGGAAGGCCCGATGCATGCGCCGCTCGGCTACCACTGGACCCGCATGATCGAGCTGCTGCATGCGGCCGAAGTGATCCGCGAACTGCTCGACGATCCGGACATCCTCGGCCATGACCTGGTGGTCAAGGGCGCGCGCGGATATGAAGGCGTGGGCGTGATCGAAGCGCCGCGCGGCACGCTGATCCACCATTACGAGGTGGACGACAACGACCTGGTCACGATGTGCAATCTGATCGTATCGACCACGCATAACAATCAGGCCATGAACGAAGCGATCCGCACCGTGGCCCGCCAATACCTGACCGGCAACGAGATCACCGAAGGCTTGCTCAACCATGTCGAAGTGGCGATCCGCGCATTCGATCCCTGCCTGTCGTGCGCCACGCATGCGCTGGGAAAAATGCCGCTCACCGCCGAACTGGTCGATGCCAGTGGCCAGCTGGTGCATAGCTTGACGCGCGACTGAACGCTTTGGCTTTGAGTGAGCAAAGGCGCGCAGCCACACTGATCATCGGATACGGCAATCCCAGCCGCGGCGACGACGCGCTGGGACCGGCCGCGATCGAGGCCGTCGAACGGCTCGTCGGCGAACATCCCGAATGGGGCGGCGTCGAAGTCGTGACGGATTTCCAGTTACAGATCGAATTCGTGACCGACCTTGCCGGGCGCGAGCGGATCGTGTTCATCGACGCCGCGGCAAGGGGCGCCGAGCCGTTTGCATTCGGACCGCTGGTGGCGAAGGAGGATGCATCGATTTCGACCCACGCCTTGTCGCCCGCCAGCCTGCTGACGGTGTATCGCAGCTTCCATGGCGCAGACGCGCCGCCCTGCTTCCTGCTCGGGATCATGGGCTATGATTTCGACCTGGGCGTGCCGTTGTCAAACGGAGCGCAGCACAACCTGGCTGCAGCCCTCGCCATGCTGGAACAATGGCTGAGCGAGCACTGCGTCGCGGTGCCGCATCATGCATGAACTGTCGCTCGCCGAGAGCGCCATCCAGATCATCGAAGACGCGGCGCTGGCGCAGCAGTTTACGAGCGTGCGGGTGGTCTGGCTTGAAGTGGGCAGCCTGGCCGGCGTGGAGCCCGAGGCGCTGCGCTTTTGTTTCGACGCGGTCGCGCGCGACACCGTGGCGCAGGATGCGCGGCTGGAAATTGTCGACGTGCCGGGAGCTGGCACCTGCGCCGATTGCGGCAGCGTCCATCCGGTCGGAAATTTTCTGGACGCCTGTCCGGCATGCGGAGGGTACGCGGTGCGCGTCACCGGCGGCACCGGAATGCGCGTCTAGGAACTCGACGTTGTTTGATCAATTGGGAATATATATGTGTACGACATGTGGTTGCGGCACCGGCGAGTTGCGCATCGAGGATGAAGCTGGGAACGAAAATTTGGACGGTCTGATCCGCCTCCAGCCTTTCAATGCATTGCATGCCGCTTCGGTCGGCTATCATTTTCGACAGCGCGGCAAGGCAAAAGCGTCCACGCCTGTACCGGCGCAGGCTCAGACACAACCGAGCGGCGAGCGCGACTTGCACTTCGGCCTGGGCGCGGCGCACTCGCACGCGCCCGGACTCAGCCAGGGGCGCATGGTGCAGATCGAGCAGGATATCCTGTCCAAGAACAACCAGTACGCGGCAGAAAACCGCAAGCAGCTGCGCGCGCAGCGCATCCTCGCGCTCAATTTGCTGTCGAGCCCCGGCTCCGGCAAGACCACCCTGCTCACCGAAACCATCGTCGCCTTGCGCGATCGCATGCGCATCGGCGTCATCGAAGGCGACCAGCAAACCACCAACGATGCCGACCGCATCCGCGCGACCGGCGCACCGGCGATCCAGATTAACACCGGCAAGGGTTGCCATCTCGACGCATCGATGATCGGCACCGCGCTGGCGCGCCTGGCGCCGCCGGAGCACAGCGTCGTGATGATCGAAAATGTCGGCAATCTGGTGTGCCCGGCCGGTTTCGACCTGGGCGAGGCGCACAAGGTGGTGGTGCTGTCGGTCACCGAAGGCGAAGACAAACCTCTCAAGTATCCCGACATGTTCCGTGCGGCCAGCCTGATGCTGCTCAACAAAGTGGACTTGCTGCCCTACCTGCGCTTCGATATGGAGCAATGCATCGCCAACGCGCGCCGCGTCAATCCGGATATCGAGATACTGCAGTTGTCGGCGACCAGCGGCCAGGGACTGGACGCATGGCTGGCGTGGATCGAACGCGCGTTCGAGGCGCAGGCAGGCTGCGACACCTTGGCTGCCGAGCCGGCCGCTTCGTAATCATTGGGGAAGCACCATGGCCGATAAGCGCGCTGTCACCGATCCCCTGGTCCGAACCCGCGTCGATGTGCGCGGCCAGGTGCAGGGTGTCGGCTTCCGCCCGTTTGTCCATTGCCTCGCCACCGGCATGACGCTGCGCGGCTGGGTGCGCAATGTCGGCGCAGGCGTGGAGATCGAAATCGAAGGTGCGCGCTTTGAGGTCGAGCGGTTTCTGCTGCGGCTGCGCAGCGAGGCGCCATCTGCCGCCCGCATCGACCATCTTTCGCACACGGTGACCGCGCTGACGGGCCGCGCCGGGCCCTTCACCATCGCCCCGAGCAGCGGCGCGGCAAGCGGCGCATTCATCGCGCCCGACAGCGCGCTGTGCGACGACTGCATCGGCGAGATCTGCGATCCGCACAACCGGCGCTACCGGCATCCTTTTACCCACTGCACCGAGTGCGGCCCCCGCTACACGATCACTGCGCGCCTGCCATATGACCGGGTCAATACCAGCATGGCGCGATTCGAGGAATGCCGCGCCTGCCGAACGGAGCGCGAACAGCCGAACCAGCGGCGCTTCCATGCGCAGACCAATGCCTGCGCCGATTGCGGACCGCGCCTGTGCTTGATCGATGCAGCAGGGGCGGAACTGGCCGAATTGAATGAAAATTTGGATGTGATCGCGGCGGCGCTGGCGCGCCTGATGGACGGCCAAATTCTCGCCGTCAAGGGCCTCGGCGGCTTTCATCTGGTGTGCGATGCACGCAATGCGGCGGCCGTGAGCCGGCTGCGCGCGCGCAAGGCACGCGCGGAAAAACCGTTCGCGGTGATGCTGGCCAGCCTCGCGTCAGTGCGCCAACTGGTCCACGCAAGCGCAGAGGATGCGGCGCTGCTTGCGTCCCCGCAGCGTCCGATCGTGCTGCTGCCGAAGAGCCCGCTGTGCGATCCGCTGCTGGCCGGGGTCGCGCCCGACCTTGCCTTGCTCGGCGTGATGTTGCCGAGCACGCCGATCCAGTACCTGCTGTTTCACGAGGCGGCCGGTCGTCCGGATGGCGACGCGTGGCTCGGGCAAGCGCATCAACTTGCCTTGGTGATGACGAGCGCCAATCTCCATGGCGAACCCTTGATCACCGATAACAAACAGGCACTGTCGCAATTGGCTGGCATCGCAGACGCCTTCCTCATGCACGATCGCGACATCCTGATCCGCTGCGACGACAGCGTGATGCGGTCAAGTGCTGCCGGGTCCGCGCCGCAAATGGTGCGGCGCGCGCGCGGCTATGTTCCCACGCCGATCCAACTCGGAAAGAACGGTGCGCCCGGCCTGGCCGTCGGCGCCTACCTGAACAATACCGTGTGCGTCGCGCGCGGCGATGCCGCCTTCGTGTCGCAGCATATCGGCGATCTCGATACCCGGGCCACATGCGTTGGCTTCGATTCCACGGTGACCCACCTGCTCGATATTTTGCAGCTTGAGCCGCAATGGATCGCCACCGACCTGCATCCGGACTTTTACAGCACGCGTTTTGCGCACGCCTTTGCCGAGCGGCGCAAGCTGCCCCTGATCGAGGTGCAGCATCACCATGCGCATATAGGCGCGGTCATGGCCGAGCATCAGCTGACGGGCCCGGCGCTCGGCCTCGCGCTCGACGGCGTTGGCCTGGGGAGCGACGGCGCGGCGTGGGGCGGCGAATTGCTGCGGGTCGATGGCGCGCGCTGCGAGCGGATTGGACAGCTGCGCACCCTGCCCTTGCCCGGCGCGGACCGCGCAGCCCGCGAGCCGTGGCGCATGGGGGCAGCCGCCTTGTTCGAGCTCGGGCGTGGCGCCGAAATCGG
>JANPCW010000789.1:0-4218 GCA_031431155.1 Janthinobacterium sp.
CATCAAACCCGGCTACACCCGCCGCCTCGACTTCAAACACGGCCGCGTTGAAATGAGCCACGGCAGCGGCGGGCGCGCGATGGCGCAGCTGATCGACGAACTGTTCTTGCCGGCATTCGACAATGAGCAACTGCGCCAGCAAAACGACCAGGCATCGTTTGCGGTGCCAGGCGGGCGCATGGTGATGGCCACCGACAGCCATGTGGTCTCGCCGCTGTTCTTTGCCGGCGGCGACATCGGCTGCCTTTCCGTACACGGCACCATCAACGACGTGGCGATGGCCGGCGCCAAGCCGATGTACCTGGCCGCCGCCTTCATCCTGGAAGAAGGTTTCCCGCTGGTTGAGCTGAAGCGCATCGTCGAATCGATGGCGAGCGCGGCGCGCGAGGCCGGCGTGGCGATCGTCACCGGCGACACCAAGGTGGTGGAGCAGGGCAAAGGCGACGGCGTGTTCATCACCACCACCGGCATCGGCATGGTCCCGGCCGGCATCAATATTTCCGGCGACCGGGCCCGTCCCGGCGACCAGGTGCTGGTCAGCGGGACCCTCGGCGACCATGGCATCGCGATCATGTCGCAGCGCGAGAACCTGACCTTTTCCACCTCGATCGCGTCCGACACGACCTCCTTGCACCGGCTGGTGGAAACCATGGTGGCCGCGGTGCCGGACATCCACTGCCTGCGCGATCCGACCCGCGGCGGGCTTGCCACCACGCTCAACGAATTGGCCAAGCAGTCCAAGGTTGGGATCGACATCGACGAACAGGCATTGCCGGTGCGTGAGGAAGTCAGGGCGGCCTGCGAAATGCTCGGGCTCGACCCGTTGTATGTCGCCAACGAAGGCAAGCTGATCGCCATTTGCAGCGCCGACGATGCGCCACGATTGCTCGCTGCAATGCGGGCCCATCCACTGGGCAAGGATGCCGCGATCATCGGTACGGTGCGCGAGGACCCGAACCATTTCGTACAAATGACGACCTCGTTCGGTGGTCGGCGCAATGTGGACTGGTTGACCGGGGAACAGTTGCCCCGCATTTGCTGAGGCCGATGCGGCCCACGCCCTGGCAACCCGAAGCAAGCCCGAATCGCAACAACCTTGTTCGTCTAACTTTTTATTGAAGGAACTTCCATGAACAGCACATTCATCCGCCGCTGCATCGCCTTGACGACGATCGCTTTCTGCGGCATAGCCAATGCCCATCCAGGTCATGGCGGCGGCTTGACGGCCGGTCTGGCCCATCCGCTGTTGGGCCTTGACCATTTGCTCGCGATGGTCGCGGTCGGGGTCTGGGCATTTCAGCTGGGTGGACGCGCAAGATGGTTGGTGCCGGCCAGCTTCGTAGGACTGATGGCGTTGGCAGGCGGCTTTGGCATGGCCAACCTCGCATTGCCGATGGTCGAAATCGGCATCGCCGCTTCGCTGCTGGTACTGGGGTTGCTGATCGCTTTTTCAATACGGGTGACGCCTGCTCTTGGTGCCGGCATCGTCGCTTTATTTGCCATTTTTCACGGTCATGCACATGGCGCGGAAATGCCGCTGCTCGGCTCGGCCTGGCAGTACTGCATCGGCTTTGTCTTATCCACGGCAGCATTGCATGGCCTCGGGCTGGCGCTCGGCCGTGGCTTGCAGGCCCGAACCCTGTGGCTGCGCGCCGCAGGCGTCGTGGTGGCCGCCAGCGGGGCCTGGATGATGGTCTAAATCGCGGCCGCTCCAACTCGGCTTGACCCAGGTCATGGCGCCGGGGGTCGGCGTTGCGCATTGGCTGCGAGACGGGTTGCAGGGTTTACCACGCCGCAGGGGGCCATACCGGGATCGGGCACGACGAGGAGGTGCGGGCAGAGATCATGAAGCTGCTGACCGCGCCCGCCAGACCATGAAGCTACCGGTCAAGGCTGTAGGGCGGAAAAGCGGAGCGCCTTCCGCCGGAGTCGCCACCGGCTCGACGACCGGCGGATAACGCTATGCTCATCCGCCCTACCATCCTGCCTTTAGATATTCACCATCTTCATGCTTGACTCCACGTACCGGGTTCCCGTTGCCGCCCCGAACGGGAAGATTGCATCGATTTCCGCCAGCTCCGCTTGGCTCAGTGTCAAGTCCACCGCAGCCACGTTTTCTTCGAGATAGGTGCGACGCTTGGTGCCCGGGATCGGGATGATGTCGTCGCCCTGGGCCAGTACCCAGGCCAGCGCCAGCTGCCCCGGCGTGCAAGCCTTAAGGGCGGCGATTTCTTTTACCTTCGCCACCAGCGCCAGGTTCTTGGTGAAATTCTCACCCTGAAAGCGCGGGTTGGAACGGCGGTAATCATCCTCCGGGAACTGGTCCGGCCGCGTGATGGTGCCGGTCAAAATGCCCCGTCCCAACGGGCTGTACGGAACAAAGCCGATGCCAAGTTTGCGGCAGGTCGCAAGCACGCCCTGTTCAGGATCGCGGGTCCAAAGCGAGTATTCGCTTTGCAATGCCGTGATCGGATGCGTTTTATGTGCGCGTTCAAGCGTTTGCGAGGACGCCTCGGAAAGGCCGATGTAGCGGATTTTGCCAGCCTTGACCAGATCCCCGAGCGCACCGACGCTTTCTTCGATCGGCGTTTGGGGATCGATGCGATGCTGGTAATAGAGGTCGATCGTTTCCACGCCCAAGCGCTTCAGACTTTTCTCGACCGACTGGCGAATGTAATCCGGGCTGCCATTGACGCCCCGCGCATTCGGATTGGTCTGGTCGCGCACGATGCCGAACTTTGTCGCAATAAAAACCTGATCGCGCTTGCCTTTGATCGCTTTGCCGAGCAATTCTTCGTTGAGGTAAGGTCCGTACATGTCGGCCGTATCGAACAAAGTGATGCCCAATTCAATGGCGCGGTGAATGGTGGCGATGGATTCGGCATCATCGCGATTACTGTAGAAATCGCTCATACCCATACAGCCCAAGCCGATGGTGGAAACGGTGGGGCCATTTGCCCCTAATTGGCGATTCTTCATTGAGACTCCTTGTTGTGTTGTTGCGCGCCCTCAACCCACCCGGATCAGCTTCTTGTTGACGAATTCCTGGATGCCCGCGGCCGACAATTCCCGGCCATAGCCGGAATTCTTGATGCCGCCGAAAGGCAATTCCGGCGACGATGTGGCCGCACTGTTGATGAACATCATGCCCGTTTCAACCCGGCTGGCCAGCCGTTTTCCCCGTTCGATATCCCGGGTGAAAACCGAGCCGCCAAGGCCGAACGGGGAATCGTTGGCCAGGGCGAGCGCCGCATCTTCATCGGCGACCCGGAAAAATAGCGCCACCGGGCCAAAAAATTCCTCTTTGTAGGCGGGGTTGGCGCTATCGACATCGGTGAGAATCGTGGGCGCCATGAAGGCGCCGGGACGGTCCAGCCGTTCGCCGCCCAGGATCGCGCGCGCCCCGTTGGCCAGCGCGCGCTGCACTTGATCGAGCAGGTTTTCAAGCGCTGCTTCCGAGGACAGCGGGGCCAGCGTCGTTTGCTCGTCCATCGGATCGCCCGGCTTGAAGTCTGCCAGCGCCGCCTGGAAGCGCGCCAGAAAACGCTCGGCCAGCGGTTCGACGACGATGAAGCGCTTCGACGCCGTGCAAGCCTGGCCTGAATTACCCATCCGCCCACTGACGGCATGCCGCACCGCTAGCTCAAGATCGGCATCTTCGAGCACGATGAAGGCATCGTTGCCGCCCAGTTCCATCGTGGTTTTTTTCAGATTCTGCCCTGCCCGCGCCGCCACGACGGCCCCCGCCGCTTCGCTGCCGGTCAGCGCCACGCCCCTGATGCGCGGATCGTCGATCACCTGCGCCACCTGCTCTTTGGAGATGAAAAGATTGGTATAGGCGCCGGCCGGGGCGCCCGCTTCCGTCATCAATTGCTCGAAAGCGCGCGCGCATTGGGGCACGTTCGATGCGTGCTTGACCATCACCACATTTCCCGCCATCAGGTTCGGCGCGGCAAAGCGGGCAATCTGGTAGTAAGGATAATTCCACGGCTCGACGCCGAACAGCACGCCGATGGGGCTGTTTTCCAGCACGGCCTCGCCCTTCCTGGTCGGCAAAGTTTCCGGCGCCAGAAAACGCTCGGCATTCTGGGCGTAATAATCGAGGATCGCCGCACTGAGCGCGACTTCGCCGCGGCTTTGGGCGATCAGCTTGCCCATTTCCAAGGTAATCAAACTGGCGAACTGCTCGCTGCGTTCGCGCATGATGGCGGCGGCGCG
>JANPCW010000790.1:0-2708 GCA_031431155.1 Janthinobacterium sp.
GCTTGGCTGGCGTATCGACTTGCGCATTGAGCGCAGCGTCGAGTTCCTGTGGCGTCAGGCTGCCGCAGCGCACCAGTATGTCGCCAAGCCGGGCCGGTTGCTCGGGCAGCTCCCGGATCAGACGAATATATTCGGAGATCAGGCTGTGCGGCGGCAGAATGCGCAGCCGGCAATCGTCGCGCACGAATTCGAACACGCTTTCGATCGCCGCCTTGTCCGCCTGGCTCTGGAGCGCAATCTCAAATCCGAGGTAACACGATTCCGGATCCATGACGCCGGCGTCCGGAATCGCATCGGGCAGCGTGGCGATGCCGATGATGCTGCCCAGCGTTTCCAGATAGCGGATGAACGACAGCGGATCCATCCCGTTTTTCAGCACGTCAGGGCCAAACCGCAGCGAAATGTGCCAATGGTCGGTATCCACGCCTGCACCGTCGATGCGTTCGATCGGGTCGACGCCCGGCGCCGCCACTGCCAACGCGGACGGCAGGGCCGCTTGCGCCCGCGGTGCGGCGAGATAGCCGCGCAATTGCGCCAGCAGCGGTTCCCCGTGCAGCGACAGGGCAGCATCCTCTTCGCTTTGACCCGCCGCCACCGCCTCGACCAGCATCCCAATGTAGTCGCAGCAGGACAGCAGCAGCACCACCAGGGCTTCTTCGATGCGCAGCTTGCCGGCCCGTACCTGGTCGAGCACGCTCTCGACGACGTGGGTAAAGGCAACGATGTGGTCGAGCCCGAACAGGCCGGACGAACCCTTGATGGTGTGGGCGGCGCGAAAGATCGCGTTCACCATTTCATCTTTTTGCTCGGCCTGCTCAACGGCGAGCAGCGCATTTTCCATATCTTCCAGCAGTTCACGACTTTCAACGAAGAAGGTCTGCAGGGCGTCATCAAGATTCATTTGGGTGTCTCGCAGCAGAAGGGGGCGCGGCCTTGGCGCGGGAAGCGATGACCAGCGGGTCGCCGAAAAACGCGGCCAGGTTCAGCAGTTCGAACACGTCGGTCACTGCCGGGCTGTGCGCCACCAGGCGCAGTTCGCGTTGCTGTGCCAGCGCCGTTTTCTTGGCCAGCATCAGCAGTTGCACGCCAGCCGTATCGATTTCGGTGACTGCGGACAGGTCCAGCTCGAGCGGGGCCGAGTCGGCTGTTGTGCCCAGCAGCACCTGCTTGAGTTCTTCGGCCCGGTAGATGGTCAGCTCGCCCTCGATGCGCAGCGTGCGGGAATCGCCGGTGCCGGTGCCGGTGCCGGCGCCGGCGCCAGGGGATGTGCGGCGCGTCATGGCAGGCACAACTTCTGCACGGCGCCGAGCAACTGCTCCGGCTTAAAGGGCTTGACCACCCAGGCCCTGGCGCCGGCGTCCCGGCCTTCGTTTTTTTTCGATTCATCGGACTCGGTGGTAAGCATGATGATCGGGGTAAATTTGTAAGCGGGCAGTTGCTTGACCGCTTTCACGAAGCTGATGCCATCCATATTTGGCATGTTGACGTCGCTGATGATCAGGTGCACCTTCTGGCCCGTGAGCTTGGTCAGTGCATCCTGGCCGTCGCGCCCTTCGAGCACGGCATAGCCGGCGCCCTTCAGCGCAATCCCCACTACCTGCCGCATCGAGGCGGAGTCGTCCACTATCATGATGGTCTTGGTCATGGCATCCTCTAGAAAAAGGTGATTTCGGTGTCGGTTTTTTGCCCTGCCTTGGCGCCGCTGTGGATCGCGTGCTGGTCGGCCATGACATAGGTTTCTTTCAATTCGGCCAGCAGCACCTGGGCATCGAGTGCTTGCAGCGTGCCGGCCTGCGCACACTGCAACCGGTGCTGCTGCAGGAAGTCGGGCAGACGCTCAATATTGCCCTTGACATGGCTCATGATCTGGCTGACCCGGTCCTGGAATTGCAGTTGCACCAGCGCTTCGCCCACTTCAACCTTGATGCCGATGCTTTCATTCTTGAGCAGCGTGCTCGAATGGAGCAGTGCGTCGGTGATGCCTCTAAAGTCTGTCAGCACCGCGCCGATGCTGGCCTGGGCCGTTTGCATCGAGCCGTCTTCCTGCTTGACCGATGCGCGCACGGCGCTGCAGGTGGCGAGGATGGCGGCACTGATCACGCCGACTTTTTCGGCGATGTGGCGGCCGGTTTCACCCGATTGGGTCGACAGCATCCGGAATTCCTTGGCCACCACCGCAAACCCGCGCCCCAGTTCGCCGGCCCGCGCCGCTTCGATCGCCGCATTGAGCGCCAGCAAGTTGGTCTGGGCCGCAATTTTTGCGACATCGGCTGCCATATCCTGCAACTCCGCGATGAAGCAGTCCAGGCCCTCGACCTTCTCAAGCATGCTCAGCATGCTGTTCATCGCCGTTTTTTGCGAATCGACCACGGCGCCGAGTTTCTGTTCGCTGCGCGCGAATACCACGACCAGGCCCTGGTCGCTGTCTTCGATGGTGTCGGTGGCCAGGCCTGATGCGTGCACCGCCTCGTCAAGCTTGTCGACAATCCCGGAAAAGCGTTGCGACAAGGCGGCGACCGCGCTTTCCATCTGTTCGCGCGACGATTCGATGTGCCCGCTCCAGACCGGAACCACTTTGGCGCCGAACTCTTGCTGGCCGGCGAGGTAGGCGTCGAGCGAGCGCAGCGAAGCGCGCTGTTGCGCCGCCAGAAGCAAGCCCAGTCCCACCCCCGCCACGCCCAACAAGCCGGCCAGGCAGACCGCACTCC
>JANPCW010000791.1:0-2875 GCA_031431155.1 Janthinobacterium sp.
CCGACCTTCTGGTTCTCGCGATAGCTGACCACTTGTGACGTGCCCAGGTAGGCGTAGAACAATTCGGGGTGGGCCTTGGCCATGTGGACGCCCAGGATCGAGCCCCACGAACTGCCCCACAGGATGACCTTTTTCTTGCCGAAGCGGTGTGCGAGGTAGGCGGCCAGCTCGGCAACGTCATCGCTCATTTGCTTGATCGTCAGCGTCGCATCCGGTGCCGACGTGCTGCGGCCAAAGGTCATGCCGACGCCGCGCTGGTCCCACTGCACGAGGGTGAAGTCCTTGCTCCACGCGCCATACACGGCATCCGAGCAAGTCCAGCGCCGCGCGACCAAGCGTGATAATCGGTGCGCCAAGCGCCGCCGGGGGGCGATGGATCGTGTCTTAAGCCCCGGTGCGCTTGAAGTCGCGCAGGCGAAAGCCCATCGCAAACAAGGCGCCGAAATAGCTGACTGCGCACAAGCCGATGATCAGGAACAGGGCGCCCACCCGTAGCCAGGGTCGTCCGGTCCACCCCAGCCAGTCGACTTGGTGCGCGCTGGCCACGGCCACGGCCGCCATGATGCATAGCGCGACGGCCAGCTTCAGGTAAAACATGGGCCAGCCGGCCTTGGGCGTGTAGATGCCGCGCTGACGCAGGCCATGGTAGAGGAACCCTGCGTTCAGGCAGGCGCCGAGGCCAATCGACAAGGCCAGGCCGGCCACGGCGATAAAAGGCACAAAAATCTGGTTCATGACCTGGGTCGCGATCAACACTCCCACCGCGATTTTCACGGGCGTGCGAATGTCTTGCCGCGCATAAAAGGCCGGTGCCAGCACCTTGACCAGAATGATACCGATCAAACACACGCTGTACGCGATTAGCGGGCGGGCCGACATGGTCGCCGCCTCGGCCGTGAACTGGCCGTGATTGAACAGGGTCGCAATCATCGGCAGCGCCAGGGTTGCCATGCCCACGGCCGCCGGCAGCGCCAGCAGGAACGTCAGGCGCAGGCCCCAGTCGAGCAGGGCGGAATATTCGACCTTGTCATCGTCGAGATTGGCCTTCGACAGGCTGGGCAACAGAATCGTGCCGAGCGCGACGCCCAGCATGGCCGAGGGGAATTCCATCAGGCGGTCGGCATAGGTCAGCCAGGAGATGCTGCCTTCGGCCAGGGTGGACGCAATCCCGGTATTGATCAACAGGCTGATCTGGGCGGCCGACACGGCGAACAGGGCGGGCCCCATTTTTTTGAGCACGCGGCGCACGCCGGGGTCGCGCAAGCCGCTCACGGGGTTCAGGGAAATGCGCGGTAGCATGCCGATTTTCACCAGCGCCGGGATCTGGATCGTTATCTGGAGCAGCCCGCCCACCACCACCGCGATGGCCAAGGCATAGATCGGCGTGGCCAGATAGGGGCGCAGGAACAGCGCGGCCGAAATGAACGCGATATTCAATAGCACCGGCGTGAAAGCGGGGATCTTGAACTGGCGCCAGGTATTGAGAATGCCGCCGGCCAACGTGACAAAGGACATGAAGCAGATATACGGGAACATGACGCGCGTCATCCAGATCGCCAGTTCGGTGCGCTCGATGTCGAAGCCGGGCGCGACCAGTAGGATCAGGAGCGGCGTGCCGATGATGCCGAGGATGCTGGTGATGAGCGTGGCCCACACCAGCGTGCTTGCCACGTGATCGGCCAGGGTCTTGGTGGCGTCGTGGCCATGCTGATTCTTGTATTCGGCCAGGATCGGCACAAAGGCCTGGGCAAACGCGCCTTCGGCGAACAGGCGGCGCAATAGATTGGGAATCCGGAATGCGACGTTGAAGGCGTCGGTGGCTGCAGTGGCCCCGAAGTAGCGCGCAATCAGGATGTCGCGCAGCAGCCCGGTGATGCGTGACAGCATGGTCATGCTGGAAATGGCGGCGAGGGTTCGTAACAGGTTCATGGGCGCAGATTATAGCGGTACAAGCGCATGGAAATACTGCCGCGGTGGAATAATCTGACTTTTGGATTGCCCCATCTTGAAAAACTCGCTATAATCAAAGGCTGTACAGAATTCTGTTACGCAGACACTAATGTTTGACAGGCACTGGTTTGGCACACATGGTTCGGCAGATGCACTGAACGCACCGGTTTGGCAAACACTAACGTTTGCAAACGCACTTTGACCCTGTTTTAGGAAACTCCATGGCAAATACCGCACAAGCGCGCAAACGCGCTCGTCAAGCAGTCAAACAAAACGCACACAACTCCAGCCAGCGTTCGACGTTGCGCACAGCGATCAAAGCTGTCCGTAAGGCGATCCAGGGCGGCGACAAAGCAGCCGCTGCTGCAATCTTCCAAACATCCGTGTCGACCATCGACCGTATCGCTGACAAGAAGATCATCCACAAGAACAAGGCAGCTCGCCACAAGAGCCGTCTGGCTGCTGCCCTGAAAGCACTGGCCTAAGACTCATTGCCTGCGGCGTCGAAGGATGCCGCTTGAGCAGTCGAACACAAAAAAACCCGCCTGACTTGGTCCGGCGGGTTTTTTCGCGTGGGGTGACCGCGTGCGAGGCGCGGTCGCGTTTCGTCTATTTCACCTCGGGCAAGCCTTCAATCCGCGTGCCCGGCTTGATATGCTTTTGCTTGAACCAGCCCTGGTTCATTTCCAGCGCATAACGCACCGGTGCCGATTTGGCGGAGCAATGGCTATCAAGCGTTTGCGGCTGCATGTCCTCAATATTGACGATCTTGCCGTCGCCGTCGATGAAGGCCACCGACAGCGCGAGGAGGGTGTTTTTCATCCACATGCATTGCTTGCTTGGGGCGTCGAAAACGAAGACCATGCCCGCGTTGTTGGACATTTTTTCCCGAAACATCAAGCCTTGCTGGCGCTGCGCATCGGTG
>JANPCW010000792.1:0-2387 GCA_031431155.1 Janthinobacterium sp.
CGGAAAGCGCCAGCGTGGAGCCGGCGCTGGACGCGCTGGCCATTCCGGAAGCGAGCCCGGCCCTCCCCGCTCCGTCGTCGGCGGCTCAAAAACTGTACGTCTCGGCCAAGAACGACCTGCTGCAAGTGCGGGTGCTGCTCAAGCGCGGGCGCACCCAGGCGTCCGTGGGGTCCGGTTTCATGGTCGGCACCGGCAACCTGGTGCTCACCAACTACCACGTGGTGTCGCAGATTGCACTCGAGCCGGAAGTCTACATCGGCGAATATGTCGACACCAGCGGCCAGCGCGGCGCGGTGGAACTGCTGGCGCTCGATGTCTTGCACGACTTGGCGGTGCTGCGCATCAACCGCAACGGCACGGGCTTTTTCAACATCCCGGAGCGGCTGACGAAACTGAACCAGGGCCAGTATCTGTATTCACTGGGCAATCCACTCGATTTGGGCTTCGCCATTTCCGAAGGCGCATACAACGGCGTGATCCACCGCAGCTTTTACGAACAGCTGATGTTTTCCGGTCCGATTAATTCCGGCATGAGCGGCGGACCCAGCGTCACGGTGGGCGGCGAAGTGGCTGGCGTGAACGTGTCGAAACGCCGTGACGGCGAACTGGTCAGTTTTTTGGTCCCGGTGCGCTTTGCCCAGGAACTTTTAAAAAAAGTGGCGGATCAGCACGCGCCGCCCAAGGATTTCAATCTGCAGGTCGGTGAACAGTTGCTTGAGCATCAAAGCGTGATGATCGACCGCCTGCTGGAGAGCCCGCTGTCGCTCAAGAGCATGGGCCCCTACAATGTACCGGTGCGCGAATCGGACCAGGTGCGCTGCTGGGGCCGCTCCAACGTGGACGCCGATGTCCGGTTTACGGTCGACGATGTCGGTTGCTCGATGGAGTCGGCCATCTTTGTCTCCGGCGCGATGCAGATTGGCACGGTATCGATGCGACACAAATTTGTGCGCAGCAGCCATCTGGACCCCATCCGTTTCGCCGAACTGGTCAGCAAGGCATTCAAGAGCGAATCGCTTGGCAGCCACAAGGACACACTACTGACCCGGCCCAAATGCAGCGAACAGTTCGTAAAATACCAGAGCTTGCCGCTGCGCGCCGTGCTGTGCGTGCGGGCCTACCGCAAGCTAACCGGCCTGTACGATTTCGCGCTGCTCACGGCCACCACCGACGAGAGCTTGATGAGCCTGCAGAGCCGGCTCGATGCGCGCGGCGTGTCCTACGAAAACGGCCTGCGCACCGCGCGCGTGTTCCTCAAGGCACTGGCGCGCGGGAGCAAGAAATGAGAGCGCCATACTTCGTCGAATTACTCGCGCCCAACGGCGACGTGCTGCAGCGGCAACAGCTCAATGGCTTGCCGATCCGGCTCGGGCGCAGTTACGATAACGACTTTATCCTCGACGACGCGCACACTGGCGCGCAGCACGCCGTCGTCGAAGCCGATGCCGACGGCAATCTCGTGATGCGCGATCTGGGCAGCCAGAACGGCACCATCCACCTTGGCCGGCGCAAGAGCAGCATCGCCTTGCGCGGCGACACCGTTGTGCGCCTGGGCCACACCAACCTTCGGGTGCGCGGCGCCGACTTCCCGGTGGAGAAAGAGCGCGCGGACACCACAATGCACGGCTGGGAAGGCCTAGCGCCGGGGCTGGTCGGCCTAGTGCTCATTGGCGCCGTCGCGGGCATGACTACGTGGATCGATGACAGCCATTCGTTCCAGGCAATCCGCTACGTATTGGCCGTCGCATCGGGACTGATGGCCGGCCTGGTGTGGAGCAGCATCTGGGCCTTTGCCAACCGCCTGTTTGGCAAGCATGCGCGGCTGGGACGCCACCTGTTCATCATCGGTTGCGGTTTAATGGCACTGGCAATCTGGAAAGTGATCAGCTCGGTTACCGCCTATGCGTACTCCATGGAATGGCTGACGCGCTATGGCAACCACATGGGAATCGTCATCGTGTGCGGCATCGTGTTCCTCCATTTATGCACCGTCAAACCGGAGCATGCGAGACGCTTTGCGGTGACCGGCCTGATCCTGATGGCGATCGGCTCCGGCATGGTCCTGATGAACAACCTGCAGCGCAGCGGTCGCCTGGCCGACGAGCTCTACATGTCGGCCCTGTTGCCGCCCAACGTGCGCCAGAGCCCGGACCATACAGTTGAAGCTTTCCTCGGCGATGCGTCCCGCCTCAAAGCGGCCGTGGATGCAGAGCGCGCCAAACCGGTCAAGAACGACGGCAGCGACAGCGGTGACGACTGAGAAGTCAACTGCCGCAGCCTTTCGTTCGAACCTTGAGCCGGCTGCCATCACCGCTTAGCTTGCGTAAAATCCCGTTTCCTGTCTTGTCCCCTTGACAATCACGCTCGGTGGAGGATCATGACTAAGT
>JANPCW010000793.1:0-2016 GCA_031431155.1 Janthinobacterium sp.
ATTCCTGCCAGATCACCTTTTTTCTCTTCGCCGATTGTTGGGTCAAGAGCGATTTTTTGAATTGCTTTATCAACAAGTTCTTTCTCCTTTGCATGCAACTTTTTGACGGCTTTTTTGAACGTCGGCGTATCGAGAACTTGCAGCGCCATCACGCACCAAACTCATATGCGGAAAGCTGACCGACCTTTGCTTCTTGAACCGCGAGCAAAGTATCTTTTATGAACTGCAATGGCAGGTCTGGGTTGTCTTCCACGGCCTTGCCGAGACGCGCCCAATACTCAATTTGCTTAGGCACCGAGCGATGCTCCGCAGCAGCATGAGGTTTAGCAAGTTCAATCAACTCATCCGATAATTTCAACGCGATTGCCATGGAATAGCCTCTATAAAGTTAATACAGCTTGCCACTTTTGGCAACCTTTTGCAACCACGGGAGGAAAATCTTACAAAATCAATCTTGGCAAACAGCCACCGCTGGATCATTGGTGCGCACCCCGGTGGCAAAACGAGGACGAGGCATCCTGCGCGCCGTCCACAAGGCGAAGAACGCCGCCCACCGCGCGGCTAGGAAAAAATAAATGTCAGGCGCTGCCGGAACCACTGCGCCAACTCCTGCTCGCTGATAGTCCCGGCAGCCACATCCTGCATCACGTGGATGGCGTCAATGTCGGTAAGACCAAGAGTCTCGACGTTATCGAGCAAGAACACACGGGTGATCACCCGTGCCGTGCGCCTGTTGCCACCGCTAAAGCCATGATTGCGCGCCAGTCCATAGGCGCAGGTGGCAGCCAGCTGCTGCGCCCGCTCCAGTGCCGACTCCACCGCGCTCTTGTCGCGCAGACCGTCCAGCCCGCCATGCCGGGCTAACTGCATATCATGCACGCGTAGACCAGGGCGGAGCCCTCGGGTGCCCCGACCGTGGTTACCTTGAATATCAACATGTCAGCCTCCTAAATAAATTTTGTCATATAGCTGCAAAACGACTTGCGCAAGGGCTGGGACCGGGAAATTTAGGGTTAGAGTGTCGCGCGCTGGTACCGAATTCGCGCGCGAGCGTCGCTTTCCGCTCGCCGGCACACCGCATGATCGGCCGTCAGCGCCTTTCCGTCATCCGCGAATGTGGGAATGTACGTGCTGGGCGGTCGCCTCGCAAGCCGCGACATTGTCATCTCCGAGCACGCGGGAATCCATACGACACGGGCTGCTTCTCGCTCCACGGGGGCACATAGGCTTGCAAGTCTGTGCTCTATGCAGGCAGCATGCTGCCCTCGCCCCCCTGAAACTCTGTTCCACCGCTCGCGAAAACGACGGTTTTCCGAGATGACATTAACAAGAAGCCAACACCACTCATAATAGTTAAGGCATACTTCTAATACGCGGGAGCAATATCCTCAAGCCCGCTCAAAAAAGGTGCAGGATCATGAGTGACAAGGAGGCCGGCGAGCAATCCAAACCGCAGGAATATACATTTGAATCGATGAACCTGCAGGTTGGCGGCAGGTTGCAGTTCATAACCCACCGCAACATCAAGCCGGTGCAGCATTTCTCGATTCTGATTGGCTATGTCAAAGACGAGTACATGATCGTCAAGATTCCGATGGAGAACGGCGCGCCTATCCCCTTGAATGAAGGCGAAAAGCTAACCATCCGGGTGTTTTCGGGGGTGACCGTGTGCTCTTTCGTGTGCACTGTTCTGCGCATCTTCGCGCGGCCCTTGTCTTATGCGCATCTGACCTTTCCGGATCTCATCGAGGGAACCGGTCTGCGCGCGGCGATGCGGGTCAAGGTCAATATTGCGGCGCAGATCACTGGATTGAAAAGCGATTCGTCAGCTGTGTCCGTGTCATTGGTGAATTTGAGCGTGTCAGGTGCGCTGATCGAATCCCAGCGCAAGCTCTCACCGGATGACGGCGCCGTCGACTTGTCGTTCACACTGATCGCGCAGCCGGGTAACCTGAAAGTGCAGGTCAATACCAAGGCGACGATTCAGAACGTCAACACCATCAAACCCGCCACCGG
>JANPCW010000794.1:0-5144 GCA_031431155.1 Janthinobacterium sp.
CACCGATGTTCTCGGCGGCGCCGTGCCGGCCCAGCGCATCGGCGGCGGCGCGCTGCACAAAGGCGTCGGCATCGGTCAGCGCGGTGATCGCGATCTCGCGCAGTTCCGACGTGAGGGTCGGGCGTTCGGAGAGCATGCGCATCACGTGCGTGCGCACGGCGCGATCTTTGTGTTTGGATTCTTCAATCAAGGGCGCGGGTTCGAGCGCTCCCAATCGGTGAAGCACCCACATGCCGTGAATCTTCTGCCACGGATTTCCGGCCGGGACCACGCGCAACTGAACCGGTTTCAGCAGTTCGCAGAAATAAGCGCCGAGTGCGACATGACCGTTATGCACAGGATCGAAACTGCCGCCCAGCAGCGCCACGCATGGCGTCACGTTGCCAGCCAGTCGCGCTGGATCAGGAAGTCAGTATAGAGTGCCGCTTCCGGCGTGCCAGCTTCGGGCTTCCAGTCGTAGCGCCACTTGACCAGCGGCGGCATCGACATCAGGATCGCCTCGGTGCGTCCGCCCGACTGCAGGCCGAACAGGGTGCCGCGGTCCCACACGAGGTTGAACTCGACGTAGCGGCCGCGCCGGTAGGCCTGGAAATCGCGTTCGCGCTCGCCGTAGGCGCTGTCCTTGCGGCGCGCCAGGATCGGCAGGTAGGCGTCGATGAAACTGTCGCCCACGCTCTTGGTCATCGCAAAGCTCTGCTCGAAATCGAGGGCGTTGAAATCGTCGAAGAAGATCCCACCCACGCCGCGCGGCTCACGCCGGTGTTTCAGGTAAAAATAGTCGTCGCACCACTGCTTGAAGCGGGGATGCAGGTCCGCGCCGAACGGCGCCAGCGCCGCGTTGCAGCTCTGGTGGAAGTGGCGCGCATCGTCCGCGTATCCATAATAGGGCGTCAGGTCCATGCCGCCGCCGAACCACCAGACCGGCGCGCCGTCTTGCGCCGTGGTGCTGAAAAAGCGCACGTTCATATGCACCGTGGGCGCGTGCGGGTTGCGCGGGTGCAGCACCAGCGACACGCCCATCGCTTCCCATGCGCGCCCGGCCAGTTCGGGCCGCCCGGCCGCCGCCGACGGGGGCAGGCGCGCGCCCGTCACATGCGAAAAGTTCACGCCGCCGCGCTCGAACACGTGGCCTTCTTCGATCACGCGCGAAATCCCGCCGCCGCCTTCCGGGCGCTGCCAGGCATCGCGCAGGAACGGCTGGCCTTCGAGCTGCTCGAGTGCCAGCACGATGCGCGCTTGCAGATCGAGCAGATAGGCTTTGACGGACGAAGGGGAGGGAGGCGATGACATCACGGCGCGATAGCGAGAAAAATTGGAGTAAAAAGTGAGGAGCGATTGTACCCTGTTGCGCGTTTTTGTGATAGCTAATTGCGCCCCGTCGGGATCAGTGCTTCAAGCCGCGCCAGCCGATGTCGGTGCGGTATTGGGCGCCCTCGAAACGGATTTGTTCGACTGCCTCGTAGGCCTGTTTTTGCGCCATCTTGACGCTGTCGCCCAGTCCCACCACGCACAGCACGCGTCCGCCGCTGGTGTGCAAGTGGCCATTGTGCAGCAGGGTGCCGGCGTGGAACGTGATGCAGTCGTCGCTCTCGGCGGGAATGCCATCGATCACGTCGCCTTTTTTCGGCGCGTCGGGATAGCCGGCGGCGGCCATGACCACACCGACCGCGGTGCGCCGGTCCCACTCCAGTTCGACCGCGTCCAGCGTGCCGTTGACGGCGTGTTCCATGACCGTGACCAGGTCGGTCTTGAGGCGCGCCATGATCGGCTGCGTCTCAGGGTCGCCCATGCGGCAGTTAAATTCCAGCGTTTTCGGGTTGCCCTTGTCGTCGATCATCAACCCCGCATACAGGAAGCCGGTGAACGTGATGCCGTCCTTTGCCATGCCTTGAATGGTCGGGTCGATGATCTCGCGCATCACGCGCGCATGCATGGCGGGGGTGACGATGGGGGCGGGCGAGTAGGCGCCCATGCCGCCCGTGTTCGGGCCTTCGTCATGGTCTTTCAGGCGCTTGTGATCCTGGCTGGTGGCCAGCGGCAAGATGTTCTTGCCGTCGCACATGACGATGAAGCTCGCTTCCTCGCCGGCCAGGAACTGTTCGATCACGATACGTGCACCGGCGTCGCCGAACTGATTATCGGACAGCATATTGTCGATTGCCTGATGCGCGTCTTCCAAGTTCATGGCCACGACCACACCCTTGCCGGCGGCCAGGCCGTCGGCCTTGATGACGATAGGCGCACCGTGCGCATCGACGTAGGCGTGGGCTGGTAGCGGGTCGGAAAAAGTCTGCGAGTCGGCGGTCGGGATGCCATGGCGCTGCATGAAGGCCTTGGCGAAGTCCTTCGAACTTTCCAGCTGCGCCGCTTCCTTGGTGGGCCCGAAAATCTTCTGGCCCCTGGCGCGAAACAGGTTGACGATGCCAGCGGCCAGCGGGGTTTCCGGCCCCACCACGGTCAGGGCAATGTGCTCTTGCGCGACGAACTCGGACAGCTGCTGTGGGTCGGTGATGTCGACGTTGACCAGCCGCGCATCGCGCGCGGTGCCGCCATTGCCGGGTGCGACATAGACCAGTTGAATCCGTTCCGATTGCGCCAATTTCCAGGCCAGTGCGTGTTCGCGGCCACCGGAGCCGACTACCAGAATTTTCATGTAAAGCTCGCTCGTGATGGTACGGACTACCCCAGCCAGGGGCGGGGAACAAAGTTAGGTTTCAGTTACTCTTCAGTTACTCTTCAATCAGCGCATTGGTATAAACTTGCTGGACGTCGTCCAGGTTTTCCAGTGCATCGATCAATTTTTGCATCTTGAGCGCATCGTCGCCCGTAAACACGGTCTCGGTGTCGGGCTTCATGATGATTTCCGCCACCTCGGCCTTGAAGCCGGCCTGTTCCAGCGCATCCTTGATGGCCGCCAGATCGTGCACCGGGGTGAGCACCTCGAAGCCGCCTTCGTCATCGGCAATCACGTCCTCGGCGCCCGCTTCCAGCGCGGCGCTCATCAGCGCGTCTTCGTTGGTGCCCGGCGCGTACAGCAACTGGCCGCAATGCTTGAACATGAAAGCGACCGAGCCTTCGGTCCCCATATTGCCGCCGAACTTGGAGAATGCATGGCGCACTTCGGCCACGGTACGGACCCGGTTATCGGTCATGCACTCGACGACGATGGCGGCGCCGCCGATGCCATAGCCTTCATAACGGATTTCTTCGTAGTTGGCGCCGTCGAGGCCCCCTGTGCCGCGCGCGATCGCGCGTTGCACGTTGTCTTTCGGCATATTCGCGTCGGCCGCCTTGTCCACCGCCAGGCGCAGGCGCGGGTTGGCGGCGATATCGCCCCCGCCCATGCGCGCGGCGACCGAGATTTCCTTGATCAAGCGGGTCCAGATCTTGCCGCGCTTGGCGTCAGTGGCGGCTTTCTTATGCTTGATATTGGCCCACTTGCTATGTCCAGCCATGGCGAATCTTCCTTCGGTGAGATGCGATTGTGGGCGTCATCTTAGCATATGGCCCCCGTAGGGTTTCCATCGAAATCGGTCGGCCCGGGGCGTGGCTGCCCGTTTTCGGTAAATGCCCTTACAATCGTTGCATGAGCACAAGTACATCAGTCACATCCGGCAATCCGATCCCACGTTCCGTTTTTCTGGGCGGCCTGGCGATCGCCGTCGGCGGCGCGGTGCTGTTCTCGACCAAGGCCATCGTGGCCAAGTTGCTGTACCGCTATCAGATCGATGCCGTGACCCTGATCGCGTTCCGCATGATGTTCTCGCTACCGGTGTTCGCGGCAATCGCGATCTGGAAGATGCGCACCGAAGCGGCGCTGTCGAACGCGGATCGCTGGCGTTTGATCGGGCTGGGGCTGGTCGGCTACTACTTGTCGAGCTTTCTCGACTTTCTCGGACTGCAATACATTTCGGTCGGACTGGAGCGCCTGATCCTGTTCCTGACGCCAACTTTTATCTTGCTCGTGACCGTAGTTTTTCTGAAGCGTACTATCAGCCGCCTTGAGTGGGTGGCGCTGGCGACGTCGTATTGCGGCATCGTGCTGGTGTTCCTGCATGACTTGCAGGGCGGGGCCAGCAATGTCGTCTTGGGCTCGTTGCTGGTGCTCGGAGCGGCGATCGCGTATGCGCTGTACCTGCTGCTATCGGGCGAACTGGTGCGCCGCATCGGCTCGCTGCGCCTGGTCTCGTACGCGATGTGCGTCTCGAGCGCGGCCTGCATCGCCCAGTTCTTCTTGCTGCGTCCGGCGGCCATGCTGATCCAACCCTCGCCGGTGTACTGGTGGTCGCTGGTGAACGGGATCTTTTGCACCATCTTGCCGGTGTTCATGACCATGATCGCGGTGGCCAGGATAGGCGCGGCCACCGCCTCGCAGGCCGGGATGATCGGGCCGGTCTCGACCTTGTTCCTGGGTGCGCTGATTCTGGACGAGCCGATTACCAACTGGCAGCTGGCCGGCACCGGCCTGGTGCTGTGCGGGATTTATATGCTGTCCAAGAGGTAGCCGGTTTACCACTGAGATTGCGCTGGTGCGCGCCTGCGACGTGCATAATGGGACATGCGCCACCAAGCTGTCGAGCGCGCATCTGGTTCCGTCCCAACTACCCGGCGCAACGATGGTTGCTTTGCAGCCAATTTGTGCCGGCTTTCAAAGGTGAAACCCATGTCGAAAGCAATCGTGATGTCCCGCACCGGCGGGCCGGAGGTGATGGAATACGTCGAGGTCGAGGTCGGCGACCCGGGGCCGGGCCAGGCACGGGTGCGCCAGGTCGCTTGCGGCGTCAATTTCGTCGATGTCTATTTCCGCACCGGCGCGTATCCGCAGCCCTTGCCGGGCAAGCTGGGCGTGGAAGGGGCGGGCGTGGTCGAGGCGATCGGACCCGATGTCAGCGAGGTCAAGGTGGGGGACCGGGTGGCCTATGCGGGGCGCCCGAACGGCGCCTACGCCGAGGTGCGCAACCTGCCGGCCGCGCTGCTGCTGCGCCTGCCCGACGCCATCGGTTTCGAGACGGGCGCGGCCATGATGCTGCGCGGATTGACCGTGCAATACCTGTTTCACCGTACGGTCGCGTTGAAGCCTGGCGACACCATCTTGTTCCATGCGGCCGCCGGCGGGGTCGGGCTGATCGCCTGCCAGTGGGCCA
>JANPCW010000795.1:0-5068 GCA_031431155.1 Janthinobacterium sp.
CCCGGCAGCGACGTAGTCGTCAATCGTACCGGGCCGCCGATTGGCGACAATCACGAAATGCGCCGCGCAGGCGAGACCCGGGATCAGGTCCATCTGGATCCGGGGTGCCAGCGTTCCGGCCAGAAAGGTGTTGAAGAACTCGACCCTGCCCCAGCTTTGCATGATCCAACGCATCAGCCTGGCTGTGACCGGGTCAACCCCCAGCGCCTGATCCGGTATCCGGTCCTCGCTGTAGCGGGCATTCCACTCAATCACGGCGCTATGCACCTGATGCGCTTCGGGCATGGTCAAGCGCAGCTTGGCATTGTTGAACATGAGCCGGGCTGCCGCCATGCGCTTGCCGAGCCCTTCGAGCCAGAGGATCTGGCAAGTATCTGGCAATGCCGCGGCCAGCGCTGATTTCTCGGCGGCGCTCAGGGCACGCGTGCGCAACGGGCGCCGTTGAACGCTGCGCACAGCGATGCAGCGCGCCAGCGCATCGGCTGCCAGTTGCGGATCCGGCTCGAACGCGACGTCGAAGGTTGGTTCGGTGTCTACGCTCGTCAGGCGGCGCTGGGCACGCATGCTCAGGCCGTGTTCGCTGGCCGCGATCGCCATGCTCTCTAGCAAAGCGCCCAGCGAGAGCTGGCTCGGATGCCCGTCCAGATCGTATACGCAATGATCGCGGGTATCGAAACCATGCACGATGACATGGCGCACATCGACGATTTCAAAGCGCCACGGCTGGGTATTATCCCCGCTCGGCGCCCAGCGGGCCAGATCGAGGATATTTTCAAGAATACCGTCAATTGGCATCGTCATGGCCTCGCCGCCGCCCGGTGGCGCTTCACCAGCAGCATTGCCAGGCGTTGCAGCGGATGGTTATTGCCTCCCGGGCGCCAGGTGCGCACCAGTTTGTTGCGGAAAGCATCGAAATGGACGCCGTGCGGCGCGGCAAGCACCTTGCCGCGCTTGAGTAAAATCTTGAGCGCTTCGGTGGCCGCTGCACCGGCGCACAGTTGACAGCCCATGATGGTCGATGGACCGCGCTGCTCCTTGAGATTGATCGCCGACGGATCGACCAGGTAAGGGCCGTGCAAGCCGGCTGGCGCCAGGCCCACCAGGAACCGCAAGGCTTTCTCATCGTCGGGCAAGTCGCCCCAGCCGAAGTACTGTTCAAAGGTCATTTTTCCCGGCATGAAATTGAGTACGGCCGTGCCCATCCCCAAGGGCGCGGCCGTAATCGCGGGAATGCCAAGCTTGGCGCACATGGCAAAGGTCGCCTGGCGCGCGTCAAACGCAAAGAAATCGAGGCCGTCGACATACAGATCGACACCTTCAAAGAAAGCGGCCATGTTGGCGTTGGTCACACCCTCGGGAAAGCGCACGATGTCGATCTCGGGATTGATATCGCTGGCCATGTTCGCCAGCACGTCGACCTTGGGCTGCCCCATCGTGGACACGGTGGCGCCGACCTGCCGGTTGAAATTGGCAATGTCGAAATGGTCAAAATCGGCAATATGGAAGGCACCGATGCCGAGCCGGGCCAAGGTCAGCAGATGCACGCCACCAACCCCGCCCATGCCCGCAATCGCCACTCGTTTGTGCCGCAGTACCTCTTGTTCGGCCGGCGTGACCCAGCCGATGTTACGGGCGAATGCGGCGTGATAAGCGAAAGTGTCTGTCATGTCTACCTTGTTGCATGCGGCCGAGCTTGGCATCGCACTCAGCGCAGTTAGGCAAACATCTAAGGTAAAAAGTTCCCCAAAAACGAACTTTATTTTGAAGTGCGCCGCGCTGATTTACTTGACCCCGTGTTGATTCATCAGATCATACAGGGTTGGACGGCTCACCCCGAGCAGGTCGGCCGCCTTGACAATATTGCCGTCGGCCCTGGCCAGCGCCTTGACCATCACCGTGTACTCGGCCGCGCCGCGCGCCTGGCGCAGGTTGACCGACTCTTCCAGCTTGGACGAGGCCGGCAAACCGAGGTCCTCTACCGCAATTTGCGGCCCATCCGACATGATCACGGCCCGTTTGATGCAATTTTCCATTTCGCGCACGTTGCCCGGCCAACCATACTGCTCGATGGCGTGCAAGGCATCCTGGCTAAAGCTGCGCGAGGAGCGCCCCTCGCTGGCGCAAAATTTGTTCTTGAAGTGATGGGCCAGCAAGCTGCTGTCGCCGGCGCGTTCATGCAGGGACGGTATTTTCAGCACAATCTCGCTCAAGCGGTAATACAAGTCTTCCCGAAAGGCGCCCGCGGCCGCCAGCGCCATCAGGTTTTGGTGGGTGGCGCACACAATGCGCACATCGATCGCGATCTCGCTGCGTCCGCCGACCCTTTCAATTACCCGCTCCTGCAGGAAACGCAGCAATTTTGCCTGCAAGCCCATCGCCATATCGCCGACCTCATCGAGAAAAAAGGTGCCGCCCTGGGCCAGTTCGATCTTGCCCAGGGTTTGCCTGGCGGCCCCGGTAAAGGCGCCTTTCTCATAACCAAACAGTTCGCTCTCAAGCAGGTTTTCTGGAATGGCGGCGCAATTGATGGCGACAAAGCGCTTGTCGTGGCGCGCACTTAAAGCGTGCAAGCCGCGTGCGATCAACTCCTTGCCACTACCCGAGGCGCCCTGCAACAGCACGCTGGCCGAGGACGGCGCCACCTTTTCCACGTTGCGGCACAGCTTCAACATGCCCGGATCGCGGCTTACGATCCCGGCCAGGGGCGAGTCGGACTGGGTTTGCAGCATGCGCGCATTTTCGTGCTGGATCGCATGCAGGTAGAACGCACGTTCAATCACCAACTGCAGCATATCGGCGTCAAACGGCTTTTGATGGAAGTCATAGGCTCCCATGCCGATCGCTTTCAGGGCGTTGGCGCGGTCCTGGTTTCCGGACAGGATGATGACCTTGGTGTCGGGCGCGAGCGCGAGAATTTGCTGCAAGGTGGCCAATCCTTCGCCCGCGCCGTCCGGCTCGGGCGGCAAGCCCAGATCCATCGTTATCACGGCGGGACCATGGCGCCGCACCTGCGCCAGCGCCGTCTCGCGGTCGAACGCTACCAACACGTCATAGGCATCGAAGCTCCAGCGCAATTGTTTTTGCAAGCCGGGGTCATCTTCGATCACCAGAAGCTTTTTCTTACCCATGTGCGCCCTCCTCCAGGTACAGCGGTAAGCTGACGCGGAACGTGGTCCCGGCATCTTTTTTGCTGACAACATCCAGTTGCCCGCCAAGTTCATTGATGTATTCGCGGCTTTCAAATACGCCGATCCCCATGCCGGCTGCCTTGGTCGTCTCGAACGGCTTGAACAGGCGTTCGCGGATGAATTCCTGACTCATGCCTTGCCCATTGTCTTGCAACTCGACGACCGCCGAACGCTCCTGGCGTCGTAGGCGCACCGTCACTTGCCCGTCCCGGGGGCTGGCCTCGATCGCATTCTGGATCAGGTGTCCGAGTACCCGTTCCAACCGGTTCCAGTTGGCCAGCACCGCCATGCCGGGCTGGACAATTTCAAGGACGGGCGTGGGCTCGGCTGTCGACTTCGCGGCGATCGCCTGCTGCAACAAGCGGTCAAGCTGCAACGGCGAAGGCGGATCCTGCGCCTCGCCGCGACTCAGTTTTTGTAGCAGCAGCTTCATTTTTTGCACCGAATGGTCGAGCGTGCCGACCATGTCCGCCTGGAAATCCGGGTTTGCCTTATGCTTTTCGGCATTGCTCACTAGCAGGGACAACTGAAACACCACGTTCTTAAGGTCGTGGACGATAAAAGTGGACATCCGGTTGAACGATTCGAACTGGCGCGCGACCATCAGGCAATTTGCCGATTCGCGATGGGCCAGGTAGCTGGCGGCCTGGCTTCCCGCAATCTTGAGCAAGTCGGTCACTTCCCAGTTCAGGCTGATCCTGGTTCGCGGCTGGGCCAGGCCGACAAAGCCGAACAGGCGGCCATGCAATATAAGCGGCACCACTAACCACAATTGCGGCACGCAGCGCAGCCACACCGGTATCGCCAGCTCGGCGTAGCGTGCCGGATTGGCTGCGCACTCATCCACATCCACCACCCACTGCCGCAGTTCGAGAAACTGGCAGAAGGCGCCGCTGACCGGGTCATTGCTGCCGTGGGGCGCCACATTCCAGTGGGCCGCCGCCTCAAACACACCCTGCTCGCGCCGGATCCAGAGCGCGCCGGCAGGGCTCTCGACCAAGCCCGCCAATGCTTGAATAGTGCGCACACCCAGGCCGGGCCCTTCAGCGGAAAGCGCACGCGTGAAGCGCAACCATTCCAGGCGATAATCGAAACCATCCCGGTAGAAATGCTTATTGATCAGCACCTTCAACCTGGCCCGCACTGCGCCCGAGAACAGCACCCCGACCAAGAGAATGACGGCGCCGAACAGGAAGGCCACTTGCATGATGCGGCCCCAGGCGCCACCCACAAAGCTCAGGTAATAGGCGGACGATGCCATTGCCAGCAAATAGATCGCCGAGCCGATCACGGCAGCGGAATGGAACATGATATGGCGCGAGACCACCAGGCCGCCCGACCAGCGCGGATTGCGCGCTGCGGAAGCGGCCAGCAGCGGAACTGTCAGGGCATTGACGACGCCACGCGCGGCCCAGATTTCACCATTGATCTCGCGAAACAACAACGCGTCGCTATAGAGATAGAAATCGTATGCGAACAGACCACCGATGCCGAGACACGCAAATTTGATGCCCCAGCGCTCCTTGGCCTCGGTGTTGCGATACAGTTGTTCCACCAGCAGCATGCCAAGCAGCGCAAACGCGAGACGTGCGATGATCAGCGCAATCCGTCCCATTGTCCCGGAGGTCGGGAAAAGCGCCTCGATCAGATCCGGCGCCAGCAACTGCAGCCCGCCCAGAGCGGCGATTCCCCCCATGAACGCATACAGGCGTGCGCGCGAAGGCCCAAGGAGCAGCAGCAGCAAGCAAAGCCAGGCACCGGAGCGCGCGATTTCAAGTAAGTCGCCGTAGAGAGAAAATTGCTGATTGCCCATCGAAACAAGCGCCAGGCATGCCGCCCACAGCGCGGTCAGAAGGCAGGCGGCGCCCAGAGCGGCCGCG
>JANPCW010000796.1:0-2108 GCA_031431155.1 Janthinobacterium sp.
GGCGACTTCGAGCTCGACGGCGTCACGTTTCCCGCCGCGGAAGTGAAACTGGAATTCATCGACCCGGCAGCCGAGGAAGAGGGCGGGGGTGGTGCGATGTTCCCCACCGGCAACCTGGTCGACGATCTCGACGTTCCCGGTGTCGGCACGCTCAAGGTCACCATGATCAATGCCGGCATCCCGACCATCTTCGTGAACGCGGAAAGCCTGGGCTACACGGGTACCGAATTGCAGGACGCGATTAACGGCGACGCCAAGGCCTTGGCCCTGTTCGAGACAATTCGCGCCCATGGCGCCGTGCGCATGGGCCTCATCAAGCACATCGATGAAGCCGCCAAACGCCAGCACACTCCGAAGGTCGCCTATGTGGCCAAGCCGGCCGATTATGTCTCCTCCAGCGGCAAGCAGGTCGCTGCCGGCGATATCGACCTTCTCGTGCGTGCCCTATCCATGGGCAAGCTGCATCACGCCATGATGGGCACGGCAGCCGTTGCGATCGGCACCGCGGCAGCAATACCGGGCACGCTGGTGAACCTCGCCGCTGGCGGCGGTGCGCGCGAGGCGGTACGCTTCGGCCATCCCTCGGGCACCTTGCGGGTAGGCGCACAAGCGAGCCTACTGAACGGCGAATGGAGCGTGACCAAGGCCATCATGAGCCGCAGCGCCCGAGTGCTAATGGAAGGATGGGTACGCGTTCCCGGCGATA
Source organism: Janthinobacterium sp. (assembly GCA_031431155.1). Taxonomy (GTDB): domain Bacteria; phylum Pseudomonadota; class Gammaproteobacteria; order Burkholderiales; family Burkholderiaceae_D; genus JANPCW01. The sequence continues at coordinate 707 of JANPCW010000796.1, forward strand.
CGTTATGAGGAACGATGCGACCGCTTTTTATGTCCCACTGATATGAAATCCGCTAAGCGCCCCGACTGGGACCAGGTCCTGGTCGATATCGTCGACTACGTCACGCAGTATGAAATCGAGTCGTCGCTCGCCTACGACACCGCCCGTAACTGCCTGATCGACACGCTCGGCTGCGGCCTGGAAGCGCTGGAATACCCGGCCTGCAAAAAATTGATGGGCCCGATCGTGCCGGGCACCATTGTTCCGAACGGCGCCAAGGTGCCGGGCACCCAGTTCCAGCTCGACCCGGTGCAAGCGGCGTTCAATATCGGCGCGATGATCCGCTGGCTCGACTTCAACGACACCTGGCTGGCCGCTGAGTGGGGTCATCCATCGGACAACCTGGGCGGCATTTTGGCCACGGCCGACTGGCTCTCGCGCAACGCGGTCGCTGCCGGCAAAGCACCATTGACCATGAAGTCGGTCCTGACCGGCATGATCAAGGCGCATGAAATCCAGGGCTGCATCGCGCTGGAAAATTCGTTCAACAAAGTCGGCCTGGACCACGTGGTGCTGGTCAAGGTGGCCTCGACTGCCGTGGTGGCCGAGATGATGGGCTTGACCCGCGAAGAAATCCTCAATGCCGTTTCGCTGGCATGGGTTGACGGCCAGTCGCTGCGCACCTACCGCCATTCCCCGAACACCGGTTCCCGCAAATCCTGGGCTGCCGGCGATGCGACCTCGCGCGCGGTGCGTCTGGCGCTGATGGCAAAGACTGGCGAAATGGGCTATCCATCGGTGCTCACGGCCAAGACCTGGGGCTTCTTCGACGTGCTGTTCAAGGGCAAGCCATTCAAGTTTCAGCGCCCATACGGTTCTTATGTGATGGAAAACGTGCTGTTCAAGATTTCCTTCCCGGCCGAGTTCCACGCGCAAACCGCGGTTGAAGCGGGCATGACATTGCATGCGCAGTTGAAGGCAGCCGGCAAACCGATCGAGGATATCAAGCAGGTCACGATCCGCACCCACGAAGCCTGTATCCGCATCATCGACAAGAAGGGCCCGCTCGACAACCCGGCCGATCGCGATCACTGCATCCAGTACATGGTTGCGATGCCGATGATTTTCGGGCGCCTGACGGCATCCGATTACGAAGACAAGGTCGCCGCCGATCCGCGCATCGACATCTTGCGCGACAAGATCGTCTGCGTTGAAGATCTGGCATACACGGCCGACTACCACAATCCGGGGAAACGTTCGATTGCCAACGCCTTGACGGTCGAATTTTATGACGGCAGCAAGTTCGATGAAGTCGTCGTTGAATACCCGATCGGCCACGCGCGCCGGCGTGCCGATGGCATCCCGCTGCTGGAAGCCAAGTTCAAGGCCAACCTGGCGCGCCAGTTCCCGCCCAAGCAGCAAA
>JANPCW010000797.1:0-2972 GCA_031431155.1 Janthinobacterium sp.
CCCGGCGCCGGCGCCGGCGCCGGTACCGGCGACGCCAGCTCCTTCGGAGCAATGATGCTCCGAAAATGGTCGCCCCATATCAATGATCTGCAAAATAAGTAAAAACGAGGAAATGGAATAAACACTCACTTCATATCGAATGGCCGTGGGAGATGATCTATCTTGAATACGCGGATCAGATCGAGACCCGAAAGAAAATCGTTGCCTCCTGATCATGAGCTGCAAGGACATCAATTATTCCCTGAAATCCAGCGGGACATGAAAACACTGACGCGAGCCTAAAGGAGTTGCGGCACAATGCAATTGTCCTTGCGGTTGCGCGTTCACCCGGTTGACCGTCAGCACGCGTGCGCGGACCTGGAAGAAAACGCCAAGCGCGAGCGACAACGCGCCCGGCATGAGCACGGTCGGGCGACCATTATTGGCACCAAGCTGTCCCAACAATCCACGTCCTGCGCAACAATGCCGATGACGTCAGACCAAACGAATGCTTCTGTTTCGAGCGGTTCGCGTGCCTTTCTATCGGTGCGCGTAACTCCATCGCCCGTAATAAAAATAAGGAAACACCATGCAAGTCGACATATCGATGCACGACCAAATCGACGCTGACGAAGTCCTTGATATTTACAAGGCAAACGATTGGTCGGCCGCAGAAAAGCCGACCGAATTGATGGCCGCTTTGCGCAACTCGCACAGCCTTGTAACTGCGCGCATTGCTGGCAAGCTGGTCGGCCTGGGCAACGCCATTTCTGATGGCCACCTGGTTGTCTATTTTCCCCACATGCTGGTGCACCCTGTATTTCAAGGCAAGAGCATCGGACGACAAATGATGGCCGCTATGCTCAGAAAATACGCCGATTTTCACCAGCAAATGCTTACCGCGGATGGCGAGGCAATTGGGTTTTATGAGTCCTTGGGCTTTGTCCGAGCAGGCAAAACAGAACCCATGTGGATTTACTCTCTGGAACTGAACACTGATGCATGGCCGCGCGCCGCGCTCATTGTCGTATAAGATGACAACGAACCAGCAAGCCACACCAACCTCATCAACGGGCAACCCTCAATGGCCTACCAAATTGAACAAAAACTCGTCATCGGCATCGCATCGAGCGCCCTGTTCGACTTGACCGAATCGCACCAGATTTACGCAGATAGCGGCCCCGAGCAATACCGGCAGTATCAGGAAGCGAACCTCGACGTGATCCTCAAGCGCGGCGTGGCGTTTCCCTTTATCCGGCGTTTTTTGAACATAAACAAGCACTTCCCGCGGCTGATGCCGGTCGAAGTCGTGCTGTTCTCGCGCAACTCGCCGGAAACGGGCTTGCGTGTGCTGCGCTCGATCGCCTACTACGGCCTCGACATCTCGCGCGCCGCGTTCGTGACCGGCAAGTCGCCCTACACCTACCTGCCCGCTTTCAACGCCTCGCTCTTTCTCAGTGCGAACGCGGAGGACGTGCGCAAGGCGCTCGCGGCAAAATTTCCGGCCGGCCTGGTGCTGCCCTCGAAGGTCGAGGACGGTGACGATGACGACGTCGAACTGCGCGTCGCGTTCGACTTCGACGGCGTGATCGCCGACGACGAAGCCGAAACTATCTTCAAGAAGAACAACGACCTGGATGAATTCCACGCCCACGAGACCAAGCATGTCGCCACGCCACACCAGCCGGGTCCGTTGGCCGACCTGTTCCAAAAGCTCGCCGTCATGCAGCGCCTGGAAGAGCGGGCCCAGCGGCGCGACCCCAACTACAAGCGCATCCTGCGCATCGCCATCATCACCGCCCGCAATGCACCGTCCCACGAGCGCGTCGTCACCACCTTGAAAAGCTGGGGCGTCTCCGCCAACGAGACCTTCTTCCTGGGCGGCATGGACAAAGCGCGCGTGCTTGCCATCTTCAAGCCGCACATCTTCTTTGACGACCAGCTGACCCACCTCAAATCGGCCGGCGGCACCATCCCGATGGTGCACGTCCCGTTCGGCATCGCCAATCGCGCCGCCACCATCGTTTAAAACTTGGGAAATTCGGTTCGTCTATAATGAAGCCCCATTCATCGCTCCGTTGACGGTCATTGCTTGCATGTCTTTTGACTTAAGAAAATCCATTCCCAAGGCCGGTAACCGGTTCGCGCTGCCAGCTCTCTACGGTTCATCCGATGCGTATGCGTTAGCGGCAGCGGCGATTGAATTGAAATCGCAGCGCCAGATGCTGGCCGTGGTCGTCGCTAACGCCACCGATGGTCAGCGTCTGCTCGACGAGATTCCATGGTTCGGAGGCGAGGCGCTGCGCTGCAACTTGCTGCCGGACTGGGAAACGCTGCCTTACGATGCGTTTTCGCCGCATCAGGATCTAGTGTCGGAGCGCCTGGCGACGCTGTACGAAATTCAAAACGGCCAGTGCGATGTGCTGATCGTCCCGGCCACCACGGCCTTGGTGCGCCTTGCGCCGCCGTCGTTCCTGGCCGCTTACACGTTTTTCTTCAAACAGGGCGAGCGGCTCGACGAGGCCAAGCTGAAGGCGCAGTTGACGCTGGCCGGTTACACCCATGTGTCGCAGGTGATGTCGCCCGGCGAATATTCGGTGCGCGGCGGTTTGCTCGACCTGTTTCCGATGGGTTCCTCCCTGCCCTACCGCCTCGATCTGTTTGGCGATACGATCGAAACCATCCGCACCTTCGATGCCGATACCCAACGCTCGCTCTACCCGGTGCGCGAGGTTCGCCTGCTGCCGGGCCGCGAATTCCCGATGGACGAGGCGGCGCGCACCCAGTTTCGCAACCGCTGGCGCGAACGGTTCGAGGGCGATCCGTCGCGCTCGGTGGTGTACAAGGACATCAGCAGCGGGATCGCGTCGGCCGGGATTGAATATTATTTGCCGCTGTTCTTCGAAGAGACGGCGACCCTGTTCGACTATTTGCCGGCCGAGACCCGGCTGGCCCTGGTGGGCGACATCGACGGCGCGATCAAGCGCTTCTGG
>JANPCW010000798.1:0-2237 GCA_031431155.1 Janthinobacterium sp.
GCCGGCCCGGATCTCGAGGAAGATGTTGCGCTCGTCGTTGGCGTCCTTGGGCAGCAGCATTTTTTGCAGTTCGGCTTCGAGCTGCTCCATGCGCGCCTTGGCCGCCTCGATCTCTTCCTGTGCGAAGTCCTTCATTTCCGGGTCGGACAGCATGTCCTGGGCCGCCCCGATATCGTTGCTTGCTTCCTGGTAGGATGCGTAGAGCGCGACCAGCGGACCGATCTCGGCGCGCTCGCGCGTCATCTTGCGGTAGTTGTCCATGCTGGCGGTGGCGTCTGCATGCATCAGCAATTCGTCGAGCTCGGCGAGGCGATTGGCCAGTTGATCGAGCTTGGCCAGCATTGATGGTTTCATAGGGAACTATTGGTCAGTATTCGGGGGGAGTTGCAAGATGGCGCCGCGCGTGCCCGCGCGGCATAGCAGGGGACGCTAACGGCGGTTGCGGAACAATTGCGGCAGCAGGGTTGCCAGACGCGCGCGCTCGTCGCCTTGCGCGCGGTGCAACGCCTGTTGCGGGCCGTGCAGGAATTTTGCGGTCAGGCCCTTGGACAGGGCTTCCAGCACGGCGTCCACGTCGTCGCCGCGGGCCAGCATCTTCTTGGCCCGTTCCAGCTCCAGCAGGCGCATGCTCTCGCTGCTTGCATGCAGGTCCTGGATCACTGGCACCACCGCGCGGTCGTCGATCCAGTGCATGAATGACTGCACCCGCGTCTCGATGATGGCTTCGGCTTGCGCCACGGCGGCCTGACGGCTCTCCAGGCCGGTTTGCACCACCTTGCCCAGATCGTCGACCGTGTACAGGAACACGTCGTCCAGGCGCGCCACTTCAGGCTCGATATCGCGCGGCACGGCCAGGTCGACCATGAAAATCGGCTTGTGGCGGCGCGTCTTGATGGCCCGTTCGACCAGCCCCAGTCCGATCAGCGGCAGCGACGAGGCGGTGCATGAAATGACGATGTCGAAGTCGGCCAGCCGGTCCGGCAAGTCGGCCAGCCGGATCGCACTACCGTTGAAACGGTGCGCCAGCAACTCGCCACGCTCCATCGTGCGGTTCGCGATCGTGATGCTTTTCGGCGTTTGCGCCGCAAAGTGGGTCGCGCACAGTTCGATCATCTCGCCGGCGCCGATGAACAGCACGTTTTGCTCGGAAATTTTGTCGAAAATGCGCTGCGACAGGCGTACCGCGGCGGCCGCCATCGACACGCTATGGGCGCCGATCTCGGTGGTGCTGCGCACTTCCTTGGCCACCGCGAAGCTGCGCTGGAACAACTGGTGCAGATAGGTGCCCAGGCCGCCGGCGGCATCGGCCGTGCGCACCGCATCTTTCATCTGGCCCAGGATCTGGGGCTCGCCCAGCATCATCGAATCGAGCCCGGAAGCGACCCGGAACGCGTGCCGCACCGCATCGTCTTGCGGCAGCAGGTACAGGTGGGGGCGCAGCTCGGCGTAATTGAGCTTGTGATAATCGGCCAGAAAATGGGCGCCCACGTCGAGCCGGTCCGGCACCTGGCTGGCCGCATACATCTCGGTGCGGTTACAGGTCGACAGGATTGCCGCTTCATCGCTGGCGTGCGGATTGTGGGTGTCGATGCTCCCAAACCAGGCGCGCGCAGCCATCACCGCCTGACCCAATTGGTCAGGCCCCAGCGCCAGTTGTTCGCGCAGCGAAACCGGAGCAGTAGTGTGATTGAGGCCGACGGCGAGCAGTTGCATTTCGGGCTTAGGTTGGGCTGTGATGACGCCATTATAGCGCGCTGCTCCGCACGATTCATCGCGCAATGCATCAATTGCTTGCGCGCACGCATGGCGCGGCTTAACTTGTCAGCTTTTCAAGCCGGTAACCATAGCTGTAGACGGGGACCAGGCGCAAGCCGTTTTCGGGCCGCAGCGCAAGTTTATTGCGCACGCGCGAGACGTGGGTGTCCATCGTGCGCGAGGGCAGCGCATGGTCGCCGATCCAGACGGATTCGTGGATGAACGCGCGCGACAGCGGGCGCCCGATGTTGCGAAACAATAGCAGCGCCAGCTGAAACTCTTTGTGGGTGACGTCGATGAGGATGCCGTCGCGCAGCAGCCGGCCGGGCCGGGTCTCGAACACGTAGAGGCCAAATTCAAATGTTTCGGTATCGTCCTGGTTCGGATAAGCGCGCCGCAGCAGGGCTTGGGTCCGGATCGCCAGCTCGCTGCGGCGCAGCGGTTTGAGTATGTAATCGCCGGCGCCGGCGGCCAGCCCTGCC
>JANPCW010000799.1:0-2713 GCA_031431155.1 Janthinobacterium sp.
GTTTCTGGCTGTATTCATCGGGTTCGACCGGCGCGCCGAAAGGGACCGTGCACCTGCACGGCAGCCTGATCCAGACGGCCGAGCTGTATGCCAAGCCGATCCTGGGTATCGTGGAAAACGACGTGGTGTTCTCGGTCGCCAAGCTGTTCTTTGCGTATGGGCTCGGCAACGGCATGACGTTTCCGTTCGCGGTCGGCGCCACGGCAGTGCTGATGGCCGAGCGCCCGACCCCGGCCAGCGTCGCGCGTGTGCTGCGCCAATACCAGCCGACCATTTTTTACGGCGTGCCGACCTTGTACGGCGCCATGCTGGCCAGCGGCGACTTGCCGCGGCGCGATGAATTAAGGCTGCGCCGCTGCACCTCGGCCGGCGAAGCGCTGCCGGCCGACATCGGGCAGCGCTGGACGGCGGCAACCGGCGTCGATATTCTCGACGGCATCGGATCGACTGAAATGCTGCATATTTTCCTGTCCAACCGCCCCGGGCAAGTGCGCTACGGCACCACCGGCCAGCGCATTGCCGGCTATCAGCTACGGCTGATCGGCGACGACGGCAACCAGGTCGCCACCGGCGAAATAGGGGAGTTGCACGTGTGCGGGCCCAGCAGCGCATCGCACTACTGGAACAACACAGAAAAAACGCGCCACACCTTCCTCGGCCCCTGGACCCGCAGCGGGGACAAGTACATCGAAAGCGAAGACGGCTACTTTACCTATTGCGGGCGCAGCGACGACATGCTGAAGGTCGGCGGCATCTATGTCTCGCCGGTTGAAGTGGAAGCCACGCTGACGGCGCATGAAGCGGTGCTGGAGGCGGCCGTGGTCGGCCATCTCGACGATGACGGGCTGGTCAAGCCGAAAGCGTATGTCGTGCTGCGGCCCGGCCTGGCGCCGGATGCGCAACTGGCGGCCGCGCTGCAACAGTTCGTGAAGGCCAACCTGGCGCCCTACAAATACCCTCGCTGGATCGAATTCTTGGATGCCTTGCCCAAGACCGCCACTGGCAAAATCCAGCGCTTCAAGCTGCGCAATACCACCAAGGAACAGTGAACACAGAATTCACGTCCAGAGGCCCGGTAGCACCCTGATAGTAAACAGTAACGAGGAGACAACCATGCGTGACCATGATTCCCATCCGAACAAGAACCGCCGGCAACTGCTGGCAAGCGCAGGCCTGCTGTCGACCGGACTGTTTGTCCCAGGCCGTTCCGCCGTGGCGCAATCGGCAAAAATCCGGATCGGCTTGATGCTGCCGTATACCGGCACCTACGCGCCGCTGGGCAATGCGATCACCAACGGCTTCAAGCTGGCGGTGGCCGAGCGCGGCGGCAAGCTGGGCGGGCGCGAGGTCGAATATTTCACGGTCGACGACGAGTCGGACCCGTCGAAGGGGCCGGAAAACGCCAACAAGCTGGTGCTGCGCGACAAGGTCGATGTGCTGATCGGCACCGTGCACAGCGGGGTGGCGATGGGCATGGTCAAGATCGCGCGCGACAGCGGCACCTTGCTGATCATCCCGAATGCCGGCGTGAATGCGGCCACTGGCGCCTTGTGCGCGCCGAATATTTTCCGCACCTCGTTCAGCAGCTGGCAAACCTCCTATCCGCTGGGCAAGATCATGGTCGAGCGCGGCCACAAGAACGTGGTCACGATCGCATGGAAGTACGCGTTTGGCGAGGAGTCGGTCAGTGCGTTTAGCGAAGGCTTGACCAAGGCCGGCGGCAAGGTGACGAAAGAGCTGTGGGTGCCGTTTCCGACGGTCGAATTCCAGGCCTTGCTGACCCAGATCGCCTCCCAGAAGCCCGATGCGGTGTACGCGTTCTTTGCCGGCGCCGGCGCATTGAAGTTCGTCAAGGACTACGCGGCGGCCGGCCTGAAAGGCAAGATTCCGCTGTTCGGGTCCGGCTTCCTGACCGACGGCGTGCTCGAAGCGCAAGGCGAAGCGGCCGAAGGACTGGAAACCACGCTGCACTACGGCGACGGCATCGACACGCCGCGCAACCGGGCGTTCCGCCTGGCCTATGTCAAGGCCTTCAAGAGCCAGCCCGATGTGTATGCGGTCCAGGGCTACGATGCTGGCCTGCTGTATGCCGGCGGCCTGGATGCGGTCAAGGGCAATACCGGCAATAAGCAGAACCTGATCGCGGCCATGGAAAAAGTGAAAATCGACAGCCCACGCGGGCCGTGGTCGCTGTCGCGCTCGCACAACCCGGTGCAGGATATCTACCTGCGCAAGGTGGTCGGCAAGCAAAACAAGGTCACCGGCATCGCAGCCAAGGCGGTCGTCGATCCGGCCCGCGGCTGCAAGCTGACATCGGCCTAGCGGAAACGCTAACCATGACCGGCAGCCAGCGGCCAACGCCGCTGCTGGCCGGGATGTTCATCGCCGTCATCCTGTGCGGGGCGCAGCAGCATGGAATTCCTGATCCAGTTGTTAAATAGCATCCAGTATGGCTTGCTGCTGTTCTTGCTGGCCAGCGGCTTGACGTTGGTGTTCGGCATCATGGGCGTGATCAATATGGCGCATGGCAGCTTCTACATGATCGGCGCGTATCTGGCGTACTGGCTGGCAAAACAGACCGGCAGCCTGTGGCTGGCGATTCCGATCGGGCTGGTGTTGGTCCTGCTGCTTGGGGTCGTGCTCGAATCGGTATTGTTCCGGCGCCTGTACCAGCGCGACCATTTGCAGCAGGTGCTGCTCACGTTCGGCCTGA
>JANPCW010000800.1:0-2073 GCA_031431155.1 Janthinobacterium sp.
CACCGTTTTCCACAAGTAATTGCCGTCAGTGACGTTCCTGCCGCTGGCGCCCAACATCTCGGTGCCGCCGGAACTGGCGCTTTCTCTTTCCGGCATTGGAAACACCGTGTCGAAGGTCCAGAGGCCATCGGCCGTCCTGAACTGTCCATCCCTGGACATCATGATCCGCTTCCATGCCGCCGGATAGCGCTGGCTCAGATTCAGGTCGCCGCGCCGTGGCATGGCGCCGCTTTTCTGTACCGCATCCGGCCCCTGCAGCAAATCGCCTGCGTGATCGGCCAGCCAGACCATCTTGCTATCGCGCGCCGTCATTCGGCCTAAACTCTCGATCAAAGCGGCTGTCGAATAACTGAGTAAGACAATGCCGCGCCTTTTGCCGTCGCGATCCAGTAGCGGCGTACCGAAGCATATAGTCGACTTGTACGATTTCTCCGGTTTGCCTTGCGCGCTGTCGAGCTCAAGCGTCGAAATGAAGATTTCGCCTACATTGAGCGTGTTGATTTCGTCGAAATACTCGCGCGTCATATTGTCGCCGAGCTCGGCGCGCGCTGTCACCAGCGGTTTTGGCCTTGCAAACTTGACGCTGAGCCGTTCGATACCGCGCTCGTCGAGCCAGCGGAGCTGATCGTAGTCCTGTTGAACCTGCAAAAATACAACCCAGTCAGCGGCCAGGCTGGCCAAGCGCGTCTTTTCGGACACACTGTCGATATCCTTGTTTTGGTAGTGGTTGGCAAGATACCGCACGTCGCGGCTGATCAATTTCAACCTGTAGTTGATCGCGACGGTCCAGATCAAGACCGCCTCGTCCCCTTGCTCGGCATGCACCGCATGCTGGCGTTGCTGCTCCGTAGTATGGATAAAAAACGCACCCACCCCGATCAGCAATGCGATCGGCAGCAACAACAACAGCGTCCGGCCGATATGGCGAGGCAGAGCCGGCCAGGTCATATAGTCTGCCCGTAGTCATTCAGGCGCGCACACACCGAGCAGATCCACGACAAGCTGCTCTCTGTCCGAAAATTGTTCACTGGCACCTCCCTTCACCGGTTTGACCGCGTGGCGAAGGGAAAGTTGTGGCTGCTTGGACTTTTATGCCGATACCACAAGCTTAAGGGGCGGATGGTCGCCGGTTACCGGCCGTAATTCCGATCATGCGGCGGATTGCGGCCGGTAACCGGCGCTCATCCGCCCTAAAATGGACATCACTTGGGCTCGGCACCGCAGATCATATACCGCCAAATCCGCCGCCACCCGGCGTCTCGATGGCAAACACGTCGCCGGCATGCATCTCGACCGTGTGGGTGGCGCCGAAATGCTCGACAGCGCCATCGCTGCGTTCGACCCAGTTGCGCCCGAGCGCGCCGGAGGCGCCGCCGTCGAGCCCGAACGGGGGAATGCGGCGGTGCCCGGCCAGGATATTGGCCGTCATGCTTTGCAGGAAACGCAGCCGGCGCACGGCGCCGTCGCCGCCGCACTGCCGTCTGCGCCGCCGCTGCCGCGCCGGATCGCATGGGTCTCGACCAAGACCGGGAAGCGCCACTCCAGCACTTCCGGGTCCGTCATGCGCGAATTGGTCATGTGGGTCTGCACCGCCGCCGTGCCATCAAAGCCCGGGCCGGCGCCGGAACCGCCGGCGATCGTTTCATAATATTGGTGCCGATCATTGCCGAAGGTAAAGTTGTTCATCGTCCCCTGGGACGCGGCCATCACACCCAGCGCGCCGTACAGCGCGTCGGTCACGTACTGCGACACCTCGACATTGCCCGCCACCACCGCGGCCGGGTAGCGCGGATTGAGCATCGAGCCCTCGGGAATGATCAGGTTCAGCGGCTTGAGCACGCCCTCGTTCATCGGGATATCGCTATCGAGCAGGGTGCGGAACACGTACAGCACGGCCGCCTTGCACACCGAGAGCGGCGCGTTGAAGTTGCTCGGCCGTTGCTCGCTGGTGCCGGTAAAGTCGACCGTCGCGCTGCGTTGTGCATGGTCGATCGTGATGCTGACCTTGAGCACGGCGCCATCGTCCATTTCATAGGAAAAATCGGCGTCGCGCAGGCGACTGATGGCGCCGCG
>JANPCW010000801.1:0-2464 GCA_031431155.1 Janthinobacterium sp.
CGCAACGCGCCTCAGTCCATGGCGCTATGGCGTCAGAGCGTGGACACGATTTCCACATCGTTGTCGTACACATCGACGCGTTTGTCATACAGGGGAATGGTAGTGCCGTTGACCCGATTCATGGCCAGCTTGCCGAGGTCCACGTCGGCAATCACGATTTGCTCCATGTTGGGCACGCCCTCGGCGGCAATGCCGTCGCGTGCGAAGGGAAAGTCCGACGGCGTGATGATCGCCGCCTGGCCATAATGCAAGCCCAAACCTTCGACCGGGAGGTTGCCCACGGTGCCCGTGACCGCGACATACACCTGGTTCTCGATGGCCCTGGCATGGCAGCAGTAGCGCACCCGAAGGAAACCTTGGCGGTCGTCGGTGCACGATGGCACGAAGATGATGTCGGCACCCATCTCGCACACCATGCGGCTGAGCTCGGGAAATTCGATGTCGTAACAGATCAGGATGGCAATGCGTCCATAGGGGGTGTCAAACACCCGCAAGTGGTGACCTGGGTCACCTTTCCATTTTTCCTTTTCCCAGCGCGTCAGGTGAATCTTGTCCTGGGTGAACACTTTCCCCTCGGGCGTGAACAGATAGGCGGTGTTCAGAAGCTGGCCATCGCGTATCGTCGGATGGCTGCCGCCGATCACATGCACATTCCACTGCGCAGCCAGTTCCTTGAACAGCTCGACATAGCGCGTGGTGTAATCGTTCATGTTGCGCACTGCCTGACGCAGGTCGCTGGTGTCCATGAACGACAACAGCTGGCTGGTGAATATCTCCGGCAACAGCACAAACTGAGGCTTGTAGTCGCCTGCCGCTTTCATCACGAAGCGCACCTGGTTTTCAAAGCCGTTCCAGTCGTGGATCGAGCGCAGCAGGTATTGCACCGCCGCGATGCGCACGTTGAGCTGCTTGGGTTCGTGCACGCTGGCTTTGGGGGTAGTTGTCATTGTTAGATATCCTTTGCGGCGGCGCGCGCCAGTTGCAGTCCGGTGGGCTTGGATGCATCGTAATCCGGGTTGAGCCAGACGATCAGCGACGCATACCCATGCGATTCATGGTCGTCGGCAAGGTAATTTTGCATGATGCCACAGTACCTGAATCCCTCGCGCAACTGAAAGCTCAGCACCGGGTCTGTGAGGTCCCCCCACAGCACCTTGCGCGCGTAAAGCTCCACCGACATCTGGTCTGCCACCTTGTGGTAGCCCGGCAGCCTGCCGGAGGCAATGATGCGGCGCAGATTCAAACTCTTGCACACCCGCCGCCGGGCTTCGTACAGCGCATGGCCCACTCGCTTGCCGCGCAGCTTGGGCGCGACGAACACTTCGGCGCCGTACAGCGTAAAGCCGCCCGGGTCGTGTGTGTCAAAGGTTCCCTTGGCCGTGATTTCATCCCAGGTGTGGGGTTCCATCCACTCATCCCACAGGATCACCAGCGAACTGGCGCAGCCCACCAGCCGGTCATTGTAGAAAGCGACGAACTGGCCCTCGGGGAACAGCTCGATCTGGCGTGCCACGCGGTCGTGCTGCCATGCCGGAATATTCGGATAGACTTCGCGCTGCAGGCGCACCAGCGCGTCAATGTCTTGCGGCGTGGTATTGCGGACAATTAGTTTGGACATGTACGGTAGTTGGGGTCAAAGGGGGCTTGCGCCAGGTCGCGGGCTGGCTGGTGTGGGTCTCATAAAAACCAGACAACAGCCGACCGTGGCTGGTGGCAAACGGGATGTGAGAATCATACGCACCACGTTCCCCCCAAATTATCATGGCAGCGACATTATGATCGAAAACAATCATGTCTGTCGTGCCGACGAAAGCGTCCAACATGTTTGGAAATTGGGGCAAGTCTTGATATCACACCCGGGGCCTTGCCCGCGCTTAGCTTAGGAGCGCCAGCAAGGCCGCGATCGCGGGTCTGCGGCGTCGACATTTTTGCTATGCTAGCGGTTTTCCACTGGCCGGCGCTGCCGCCTGGTCCGGCGGACCCAATTTACGGAGTAGCACATATGGTCTCTTTGCAAGAGCAGTTTTTGAAAGCCGGCCTCGTCGACAAAAACAAAGTCAAACTGGCCAACCAGGACAAGAGCAAGCAGAAGAAGGTCGAGCGCCGGACCGGCACGCACAGTGTCGATGAAGTGCGCCTGGCCGCACTCGATACGCAACGCAAGAATGCCGAGCGGGCCCGCGAACTCAATGCCCAGCGCGATGCGGCCGCCACCCAAAAGGCGATCGTGGCGCAAATTGCCCAGCTGGTGCAGAAGAATCGCCAGAGCAAGGGCGCCGGCGACATCGCCTACAATTTTACCCACGACCAGAAAATCGAACGGCTGTATGTGTCGGCCGCGGTCCAGGCGCACTTGATGGCCGGGCGCCTGGTGATCGTCTGCCAGGGCGGCGCCACCGAATTGGTACCCAGGATTATCGCCGACAAGATCGCCGAGCGCGATGCCTCGCTCGTCGTGCGGGTG
>JANPCW010000802.1:0-3347 GCA_031431155.1 Janthinobacterium sp.
GCCAAGTGGGAAGACCCGTTCAAAAAGCCATCCTACCTGTTCGCCCTGGTCGCGGCACGTCTGGTGTGCCAGGAAGAACACTACCGATTGAAATCGGGCCGCAAGGTGTTGTTGCAGGTGTGGGTGGAGGAGGGCAACCTCGACAAGACCCAGTACGCGATGGAGTCGCTCAAGAACAGCATTGCGTGGGACGAGCAGCGCTTCGGCCTTGAACTCGATCTGGAGCGCTTCATGATCGTCGCGGTGGGCGACTTCAACATGGGCGCAATGGAAAACAAGGGTTTGAATATTTTCAACACCAAGTTCGTGCTGGCTAACCCGCGGGTGGCCACCGACATCGACTACGCCGGGATCGAGGCGGTGGTCGGCCATGAATATTTCCATAACTGGACCGGTAACCGGGTCACTTGCCGCGACTGGTTTCAACTGTCGCTCAAAGAAGGCTTGACCGTGTTTCGCGACCAGGAATTCTCAGCCGACATGATCGGCACCGAAACCGGGCGCGCCGTGAACCGGATCGACCAGGTGCGCACCTTGCGCCAGGCCCAGTTTCCGGAAGATGCGGGACCGATGGCCCATCCGGTGCGGCCCGATTCCTACGTCGAAATCAATAATTTTTACACCGTCACGATTTACGAAAAAGGCGCCGAAGTGGTGCGCATGATGCAAACCCTGGTCGGACGCGAAGGTTTTCGCAAAGGGATGGACCTGTACTTTGCGCGCCACGACGGCCAAGCAGTGACGTGCGACGATTTCCGCGCCGCCATGGCCGACGCCAATGGGCGCGACCTGAGCCAGTTCGAGCGCTGGTACAGTCAGGCCGGCACTCCCGTGGTCCAAGCCAGCACGGTCTACGATCCGAAGGCGAAAACCTTCGACATCACGTTGCGCCAATCATGCCCGGCCACGCCGGGGCAGGCCGGCAAGCTGCCATTCCACATTCCGGTCGCGGTCGGCTTGCTGGGCGCCGATGGCAAGGACATGCCGCTGTTGATTGGCGGCGCTGCAGGCAACAGCACCATCGTGCTGGAGCTGACCGAATCGGAACAGAGTTTCCGGTTCACCGACGTGCCTGAAGAACCGACGCCGTCGCTGCTGCGTAATTTTTCCGCGCCCGTGGTGCTTGCCTACGCTTATACCGATGCCCAGTTGTTGCACCTGTTTAGCCACGACAGCGACCCGGTGAACCGCTGGGAAGCGGGCCAGCGGCTGGCGATGACGCGCCTGCTGGCGCTGACCGCGTGCGCCGTTAGCGGCGCGCCGCTTGCGCTCGACGCGACCATCATCGAGGCCCAGCGCGCGCTGCTGACCGACACCACGCTCGATGCTGCATTTCGCGAACTGGCCCTGATCCTGCCGTCCGAGTCCATGATCGCCGATCAGATGGACGTGGTCCATCCGCAAGCGATCCACACGGCGCGCCAGTTCATGCGACGTGCGCTGGCGGCCAGCCTGAACCCGGAGCTGCTGGCCCAGTACCGGGCCAACCAGACGCCGGGACCGTATAGTCCGGACGCTTTGTCGGCCGGCCGGCGCGCCCTGAAAAATTTCGCGCTGTCGTATTTGATGAGCGCGCCGCAGGCATCCGAGCTGGCGCTGGCGCGGGCACAATTCGACGCAGCGGGCAACATGACCGACCGCGCGGCGGCGCTCGCTGCTCTGATCCACGGCGCCGATGCGCAAACGGCCTCGCAATCGCTACAACGCTTTTATAACGATTTCGAGCACGAGGCGCTGGTGATCGACAAATGGTTCGCCGTGCAGGCAGCCGCGCCGGGCACCGATGTGGCCGCCGTGCGTGCGCTGATGCAGCATCCTGCCTTCACGCTGAAAAACCCGAACCGCGCGCGCAGCCTGATTTTCAACTTTTGCAGCGGCAACCCGGCGCGCTTCCACGCCGTTGACGGCAGCGGCTACGCGTTCTGGGCCGAACAAGTGATCGCGCTCGATGCGCTCAACCCGCAAGTGGCAGCCAGACTGGCGCGCAGCATGGATCGCTGGCGCCGGTATGCGCCAGCCCTGCAGGCAAACATGAAACTGGCGCTCGAGACCGTAGCCGGCAGCAAGAAACTGTCAAGCGACGTGCGGGAAGTCGTTAGCAAGGCGCTGGCGAACTAAGGCAAACCTGTCGCGCCCAGCTATTTCACCAAAACATAAAGGAAGTCCATGAAACGAGTCAGCCTCACGCAACATCTGGTAGAAGAACAGCGCTTGAACAATTCGATCCCGGCCGAGTTGCGCCTGTTGATCGAAGTCGTGGCCCGGGCCTGCAAGACCATCAGCCACGCGGTCGGCAAAGGCGCCCTGGGCGACGTGCTGGGCAGCGCCCACACCGAAAATATTCAGGGTGAAGTGCAAAAAAAGCTGGACGTGATTTCCAATGAGATCTTGCTCGAAGCCAATGAATGGGGCGGTCACTTGGCGGCCATGGCGTCCGAGGAAATGGAATCGATCCACCCGATCCCGAATCGCTACCCGAAAGGCGAATACATGCTGCTGTTCGATCCGCTCGACGGCTCGTCCAATATCGATGTGAACGTCTCGATCGGCACCATTTTCTCGGTCTTGAAAGCGCCGGAAGGCATGGGCGTGCCGACCGAAAAAGACTTCATGCAGTCGGGCAGCAAGCAAGTGGCGGCCGGCTACGCCGTCTATGGACCACAAACCGTGCTGGTGCTCACCACCGGCAACGGCGTCAATTGCTTCACGCTGGACCGCGAGATGGGTTCATGGGTGCTGACCGAGCGCAACATGACGATTCCGGCGGCCACCAAGGAATATTCGATCAACGCATCCAACGCGCGCCACTGGCATCCGCCGGTTCAGCGCTACGTTGCCGAACTGCAGGCCGGCAGCAGCGGTCCGCGCGCCAAGGATTTTAATATGCGCTGGATTGCCTCGATGGTGGCCGACGTGCATCGGATCCTGAACCGTGGCGGCGTCTTCATGTACCCGGCCGACACGCGCGACCCGTCCATGCCAGGCAAACTGCGCCTGATGTACGAAGCGAACCCGATGGCGTTCCTTGTCGAGCAGGCGGGCGGGGCGGCTACCGACGGCCACGGCCGCATCATGGATATCGAGCCGCACAAGCTGCATCAGCGGGTCCCGGTGTTCCTGGGCTCGAAGGATGAAGTGGCGCTGGTGACCAGCTACCACCAGCAGTAAGCAAGCCCGGCTGCCCGGTGAAATTGGACGAGAATTCGCAGTTGGCGAGAATATTTCATTCGGGCTAGCAAGTTTGGGGAAATTTTTGTTAGAATACGCGTCTTCGCCGTTGTAGCTCAGTTGGTAGAGCAGCACATTCGTAATGTGAAGGTCCCCAGTTCGATTCCGGGCAACGGCAC
>JANPCW010000803.1:0-7037 GCA_031431155.1 Janthinobacterium sp.
TGTGCTGCTGTTCGTGGGCGGCATGGCGATGCTATTCATTACCAGCCCGAAACTGTCGTCGATCATCATCGGCTTGCTGGTGCTGGTGGTGGTGCCGATCGTTGTGTTCGGGCGCCGCGTGCGCAAACTGTCGCGCGCCTCGCAAGACCGGATCGCCGACGCCTCGGCCATGGCCGGCGAAATCCTGAACGCGATGCCGACCGTGCAAGCGTTCACCCACGAAAAAATCGAGTCGACCCGTTTTGGCGCGTCGGTGGAAGGCGCGTTCCAGACCGCGATGCGGCGCATCCGCGCCAGGGCGCTGCTGACCGTGATCGCCATCTTGCTCGTGTTCGGCACCATCGTGTTCGTGCTCTGGCTGGGCGCCCATGCGGTGCTGGAAGGCACAATGACGGGCGGCGACCTCGGCCAATTCATTCTGTACGCAGCCATCGTGTCGGGCGCCATCGGCGCCTTATCCGAAGTGATGGGCGAAGCACAGCGCGCCGCCGGCGCCACCGAGCGCTTGCTTGAACTCATTTCGGTGAAATCTGCGATTCAATCGCCGGCCCATCCATTGCCGCTGCCCCCGCGCACCGCCACCGGGGCCGCACTGTCCCTGGCCGACGTCTCGTTCTCGTATCCATCGCGCCCCGACACGGCCGCCCTGGCCCACCTGTCGCTCGACATCAAGCCGGGCGAGACCGTGGCCGTGGTGGGCCCGTCGGGCGCCGGCAAGACCACGCTGTTCCAGCTATTCCTGCGGTTCTACGATCCAAAGCACGGCAAGATCACGCTCGATGGCGTCGATATCACCCAACTCGACCTGCACACGCTGCGCGACGCAATCGGCATCGTGCCGCAAGATACCGTCATTTTCTCGGCCGACGCGATGGAAAACATCCGTTACGGCCGTGTCGGCGCCAGCGACGAAGAAGTCATCCAGGCCGCCAAACTGGCTGCGGCCCACGAATTCATCGAAAAGCTGCCGCAAGGTTACCAATCGTTCCTCGGCGAGCGCGGCGTGCGCTTGTCGGGCGGCCAGCGCCAGCGCATCGCGATCGCGCGCGCGCTGCTGAAAAATCCGCCGCTGCTGCTGCTCGACGAAGCGACCAGCGCGCTCGACGCCGAATCCGAGCGTCTGGTGCAAGTTGCGCTGGAAGCGGCGATGGTCGGGCGCACCACCATCATCATTGCGCACCGCCTGGCCACGGTGCAACGGGCCGACCGCATCATCGTCATGGAAGACGGCCAGATCGTCGAAACCGGCACCCATGCGTCGCTGGTGGCGCTGGGCGGCATTTACGCCAATCTGGCGGCGCTGCAATTTCATAGCGTGCACGTGGTGCATTGAGTGCGGCCAGGCCGGCCAGCGCCTACAAAGGCAACCATCGCCGGATCATCGTTGCGGTGACATACTGGTTCGGGGCGCTGCTTGCGATCCGGGATAGTCGCGTCGGCACCCAGCAAATCATACTGTAGAGGAAATGCCTTGACGGACGCCGAACTTCGCCAGAGTTGCCATACCGTATTGCCGGGCCACCGCCAGCCGACGCCGGCCCAGACCTTCGCCGCCATGGCCACTTGGTGCGAAGCGAACAAGGTCGCCCACGACACCTACGGCGAGGGCGTCTTGCTGCAGGATTTCGAACAAAAATCGCCGACTTGCTCGGTTTCGAAGCGGGGGTCTTCTGCATCAGCGGCACCATGACGCAGGTGACGGCGCTGCGACTGGCATGTGCGCAGCGCGGCAGCCGCCTGGTCGCGCTGCACCCGACTTCCCACATCCTGCGCCACGAGCGCGGCAATCATCAGCTGCTCGGCCATTTCCACGCGCTGCAAGTTGGCGACCCGCACCGCCCGTGGACCCTCGATGAACTCGCGGCAATCCCGGACCGACTGGGTGCGGCAGCCATCGAGCTGCCGATGCGCGAAATCGGCGGCCAAAGCCCGAGCTGGGACGAACTGTGCGCGATCAAGGACTACTGCCGCGAACAATCGATCCACCTTCACATGGATAGCGCGCGCCTGTGGGAAACTGCAGCCGCATGCAAGCGCTCATGCAAGGAGATCGCGGACGGATTCGATTCCGTCTATGTTTCGCTGTACAAGGGCATTGGCGGCCTGGGCGGCGCGATGTTGCTGGGCCGGCGCACCTTCGTGGCCGAGGCGCAGGAATGGTTTCGGCGTCAGGGCGGCAACGTGATTCACCGGACGCCCTATGTCGTGGCCGCCGCCATGCAGTTCGATGCGCGCCTGGCTGCGATGCCCGATTATTTCCGCCGCACCGAATGGCTCTACGAGCAATTGGGCCATTATCCGCAACTGAGGCCCAACCCGGCCCGCCCGCAAGCGAATATGCTACACCTGCATATGGCGGTCAGCCGCGAACGTGCGACCCATGTGCGCGACCAAATCGCCGAACGCCATGGCGTATGGCTGTTCGGCCGCGCCAGCCACGCCGTCCTGCCAGGGCACTGTGTCATCGAGTTGTATGTCGGCGACAATTTGCTGTCGATGCCGGATCAACGCGTGCGCGAGATCCTGACCATGTGGGTGAATGCGCTGCCTGGCGCCGACTAGTTCGCTCCGAGTGGCTGCGTTACAATCACGCCTGCCCACGTGAAACCTTGTCTGGCCCGTGTGCGGCCCCCGTTCCGTTGGAGAGAGTTGATGAAGCAATACCAAGATTTGATCAAGACCGTTCTGGAAACCGGCAGCTGGCAAGAAAACCGCACCGGCATCCGCACGCTCAGCGTTCCCGGCGCGATGATGCGCTTTGACTTGCTCAACGATGGTTTCCCGGCTGTGACGACCAAAAAACTGGCGTTCAAGTCGGTGATCGGCGAGCTGGTGGGGTTCTTGCGCGCCAACCGCAGTGCCGCCCAGTTCCGCGCGCTCGGTTGCAAGGTGTGGGACCAGAACGCCAATGAAAACGCGCAGTGGCTGGCCAACCCATACCGCGAAGGCGAGGACGACCTTGGCCCGGTGTACGGCGTGCAATGGCGCGCCTGGCCCGCCTACAAGTTGATCGACGCCGCCAAACCGCTCCAGATTGCCGACGCCGAGTCCAACGGTTTTCGCGTAGTGGCACCGATTGACGACGGCGGCACCAGCAAGGTGTTGCTATATAAAGCGGTCGACCAGTTGCGTGAATGCCTCGATACCATCATGCATAACCCAGCTAGCCGCCGGATCCTGTTCCACGGCTGGAATCCGGCCGATTTGGACGCTGTCGCCCTGCCCGCCTGCCATTTGCTGTATCAATTCATCCCGAACCCAGGCACGCGCGAGATTTCGCTGTGCCTGTATGTGCGCAGCAACGATATCGGTCTAGGCACGCCCTTCAATCTGGCCGAGGGCGCGGCGCTGCTGCACCTAGTTGGGCACCTGACCGGTTATACGCCGCGCTGGTTTACGTATTTCATCGGCGATGCCCATATTTATGAAAATCATATGAGCATGGTGCAGGAACAATTGAACCGCACCCCCTACCCGGCCCCGAAATTCATCATTTCCGGGCGCATTCCCGCTTTCGCGAGCACAGGTAAATATGCCCCCGAGTGGCTGGAACAAATCGAGCCCGCCGATTTCTCGCTGGAAAACTATCAGCACCATGCGCCATTAAGCGCACCGATGGCGGTTTAGTCAACGTCCTTTACCTTTAACTCCATGACACAGCTCACCATCATCGTTGCCACCGACGCCCAAGGCGGCATTGGCATCCATAACACCCTGCCCTGGCATCTGCCGGAGGATCTGGCCCACTTCAAGCGCATCACGTCCGGCCACCCGATCATCATGGGACGCAAGACCTTCGACTCGATCGGGCGGGCGTTGCCGAACCGGCGCAACATCGTCATCACCGGCAACCCGGAATGGCGCCATGACGGGGTTGAGAGCGTCGCATCGCTCGACGCCGCGCTAGCGCTGGTCGGGCCTGGCCCGGCCTTTATCATTGGTGGCGCCCAGGTGTTCGCCGCTGCGATTGACCGGGTCGACCAAGTGATCGTCACGGAAATCGCCAGCACCTTCGATTGCGACACCTTTTTCCCCGCACTCGACCGGGCAGTCTGGGAGGAAGTGGCGCGCGAGGCGTATCATTCGGAACCGAATGGTTTCGACTACGCGTTTGTCACCTTGCGGCGCAAAGGCGCAGCACCGGCTTGATCGATTCGATGCAGGAGAAACGTTGCCGGAGCGCTACAAAAACTTTTTTCCCGCTGGCGGCGCATTTCTGCGAAAATCCGTCTCTTATTTTTTTCGGCGCGCGAGCGACGTTCGGCCGCCTCCGGCATTGATCTGCCAGAGCGGCACCAGCCTTTGGAGACCTCCATGAAATTCCGCTTCCCCATCGTCATCATCGACGAGGATTTCCGTTCCGAGAATTCGTCCGGCCTGGGCATCCGCGCCCTGGCCGCCGCGATGGAAAAAGAAGGCATGGAAGTGCTGGGCGTGACCAGTTACGGCGACTTGTCGCAATTTGCCCAGCAGCAGTCGCGCGCCTCGGCCTTCGTGCTGTCGATCGACGACGAGGAATTCGGCGCCGGCTCGGTCGAGGAGACCGACGTCGCGCTCAAGTCGCTGCGCGCGTTCGTCGAGGAAATCCGCCACAAGAATGCCGACATTCCGATTTACCTGTATGGCGAGACACGCACCTCGCGCCATATCCCGAACGACATCTTGCGCGAACTGCATGGTTTCATCCACATGTTCGAGGACACGCCCGAATTCGTGGCGCGCCACATCATCCGCGAAGCCAAGTCCTACCTGGACGGCCTGTCGCCGCCGTTTTTCCGCGCCCTGGTCCATTACGCGAACGACGGCTCGTATTCCTGGCATTGCCCCGGCCATTCGGGCGGCGTGGCCTTCCTGAAGTCGCCGATCGGCCAGATGTTCCACCAGTTTTTCGGCGAGAACATGCTACGCGCCGACGTCTGCAACGCGGTCGAGGAACTGGGCCAACTGCTCGACCATACCGGCCCGGTGGCAGCCTCCGAGCGCAACGCCGCGCGCATCTTCAACGCCGACCATTGCTATTTCGTCACCAACGGCACCTCGACCTCGAACAAGATGGTGTGGCACTCGACGGTTGCGCCCGGCGACATCGTCGTGGTCGACCGTAACTGCCACAAGTCGATTCTGCACTCGATCATCATGTGCGCCGCGATCCCGGTGTTCCTGATGCCCACCCGCAACCACCTGGGTATCATCGGGCCGATTCCGCTCGACGAATTTACGCCCGAGAGCATCGCGCGCAAGATCGAAGCGAACCCGTTCGCACGCGAAGCGCTCAACAAGAAGCCGCGCATTTTGACCATCACCCAGTCGACCTACGATGGCGTGATCTACAACGTCGAGACCTTGCGCGAAATGTTAGACGGCAAGATCGACACCTTGCACTTCGACGAAGCCTGGCTGCCGCACGCCACCTTCCACGATTTCTACAAGGACATGCACGCGATCGGCAAGGATAGGCCGCGCGCCAAGGAGTCGATGATCTTCTCGACCCAGTCGACCCACAAATTGCTGGCCGGGCTGTCGCAGGCATCGCAAATCCTGGTGCGCGAATCGGAGAACACCAAGCTCGATCAGGACGCGTTCAACGAAGCCTATCTGATGCACACCTCGACTTCACCCCAATACTCGATCATCGCCTCGTGCGACGTCGCGGCGGCCATGATGGAAGCGCCGGGCGGCACGGCACTGGTGGAAGAATCGATCTTCGAAGCGCTCGACTTCCGCCGCGCGATGAAGAAAATCGACCAGGAATGGGGCAAGGACTGGTGGTTCCAGGTGTGGGGACCGGACAAGTTTTCCGAAGACGGCATCGGCGACCGCGACGACTGGATGATCCGGGCCGAAGACGACTGGCACGGTTTTGGCAACGTGGCGCCGGGCTTTAACATGCTGGACCCGATCAAGGCCACCATCATCACGCCCGGCCTGTCGCTGGACGGCAAGTTCGGCGCGACCGGAATTCCGGCCTCGATCGTGACCAAGTACCTGGCCGAGCATGGCGTCATCATCGAGAAATGCGGCCTGTACTCGTTCTTCATCATGTTTACGATCGGGATCACCAAGGGCCGCTGGAACACCCTGTTGACGGCGCTCCAGCAGTTCAAGGACGACTACGACAAGAACCAGCCGATGTGGCGCATCCTGCCCGAATTTGCGGCCGCCAATCCGCGCTACGAAAAATTCGGTTTGCGCGACCTGTGCCAGCAGATCCATGACTTTTACAAGGCCTCCGACGTGGCGCGCCTGACCACCGAGATGTATTTGTCGGACATGATCCCGGCCATGAAGCCGTCCGATGCGTTCGCCAAGATGGCGCACCGAGAAATCGACCGGGTCCCGATCGACGAACTGGAAGGGCGCATCACGTCGATCCTGTTGACGCCTTACCCGCCCGGCATTCCGCTGCTGATTCCGGGCGAGCGCTTCAACCGCACCATCGTCGACTACCTGCGCTTTGCGCGCGACTTCAACGAGCGCTTCCCCGGCTTCGAGACCGACGTGCATGGCCTCGTCAAGCGTGAGGTCGATGGCAAGCGCGGTTACTTCGTCGATTGCGTGAAACTGTAAGGCGCCGGGAGCCGCGCCTTGTTACCGTAGCCACAGTATCTTGCGCCACCGCGTCAATGCACATGGTGGCGGAAGATACGGACCCCGAAAATCACGCCGACGCACAATAGCGCAATGCCGACCAGAACTTGGGTCGCCGGAAACACGCCGCGCAGAATGAACGCATACAGCAACGCGGCCAATGTCTCGAAGACGATCAACTGCCCCGCCAGCGAGGTTGGCAGACGCTGGCTGGCATAATTCCACAGCAATGTGCCTAGCCATGATGCGCACAGGCCAATTACCAGCATCAGGCCGATGAAGCGCACAGGTTGCGGTCCCAGCGGAAACGTAAAAGCGTTGCCGGCGGCCCAGTCATACAAGCCATAAGCAGTCAGGCCGAGTAAAGCCATCGGCAAACCGGCCAAGCCCTGCGCCGTGGCCCAGGTGCTGGCACGGATATGCGGATGCGCTTTCATATGCCGTGCATT
>JANPCW010000804.1:0-5223 GCA_031431155.1 Janthinobacterium sp.
GCTCAGCTCGTCGATCGCACCGGCTCGACCCGTATAGTTGATCAGGAAGTAAAGTCCCGGAATAGCAATGCCGACGGCGGCTGACAGCACGAAGGCGCCAATGCTGATAAGCGTTGTCAGCCGTTTATCGGTTTGCGGTTGTTTCATTTTGCGGACGCGGTCGGCAGACTTCCGGTCTCGGTCAAGATAGCGGCGCCCGCAGCTGAATGGGCAAACGTAGTGAACGCGTGCGTCACAGCGGACGGCGTTGAAGTTGTGATCAGATAAATCGACTTTTGATACGGATACGTGCGATTGGCAAGGTTCTGGATGCTGGGCTGAACACCGGCTACCGAGAGAACGTTCAGCACTCGGCTTTCAGACTTGATCAATGCGAGTGTTGACGTGCCGAGTGCGCCTGGAATCCGTCCCAGATCGTCTGCACTATCGGTATCGGTGATCGCAATATTTCTGCCTGGACGCTGATAAGCAATCAGTAGCGCGTTCTCAAGCTCAGGCGACATAGCCTTGACGAGCTTGGTATCGGTATCGATGGCGGGTCTTAGCACAAGCCGAACTTGCGTGCCGTCGGACCAGGTCCTCGTTTTACCTGAATACAGCGCGGCCAGCTGGTCCAGCGTCACATTGGCAACGGGCGTATTCAGGCCGGTGGCAAAAACGAATGGGGTCCTGGCGAGTTCTTTCGAGACGATGCCGTTAGCCCGTTCGGCCTCCGTAATCGGGCGTGAACTGACGCTCAATGAAAGCTGGCCAGCCATCAGCGCCTGGATGCCGCCGGAGCTGCCTAAGGTAGGAAAAATCTTGATTCGTACCTTAGGATGACTTTTCCTGAACTCATCGGCCAGTTTTTGCATGGTTCCGAGCGCAGAACCGGTGCCGCCTATACTTATACTTAGACTTGGATTCCGACTGAGCGCATTTTCCTCGGTCAGCGCAACCGTCATCGGCAGGGGTTGCGGTCCCGCCGGCCGGGCATGCCCCATCATTGGCGCCGCAGCACCAAGTGCGATGAGAAAAGAAAATTTCGACCGAACAAACGAGCGCTTGCGCATTGTATTTCTCCTTGCTGAGCACGTCCGGTGTCGTGTCGATCCATGAAGACAATATCACTAAAGGATAATTAGAGGTCCTTTAATATTGATTCTTCGCAATAAATCTTTTTATACGGTAAGAAATGAAGCCGCGGCTCAAGATGTAGCCGCCGCTGTGGCCATGCATGAGCACACATCCAGCTTGTGCTCGTGCAAATCGGATCGGCTCTCCTGGTGTACTCTTTATTGCGCGCGCTGACCATACCGGCCCAGCGGGCCGACAGCATCAATTTCAAAGGAGAACGTATGAAAATCGAGAGCAAGCTCTTGTCGTTATTCGCGGGTGCCACGCTGGTGTCGACTGGATTTTCGCCTTCTGCACAGGTGCAAGCGGCGCCATCGAAAAACGACATGACGTTTTTTGTCACCAGTGCGGGTTCCGGCAAAGGGGCCGACTTGGGCGCTCTGGCCGGCGCCGACCAGCATTGCCAGACGCTGGCCAAGGCCGCATCGGGCGGGCGCCATACCTGGCGCGCCTACTTGAGCGCCACTGCTTCCGGCTCCAGCCCGGCAGTTAATGCGCGCGATCGTATTGGTAAAGGCCCATGGCGCAACGCGAAGGGCGTGGTGATCGCGCGTAATGTCGATGACTTGCATGCTAGCAACAATATCAGCAAGCAGTCAGCGCTTACCGAGAAAGGCGAATTGGTCAACGGGCGGGGCGATACCCCGAACCGGCACGACATGCTGACCGGTTCGCAACCGGACGGCCGCGCTTCTGCCGGCGACCAGGATACAAGCTGCGGCAACTGGACCAAGAGTGGTGACGGTGCCGCGATCGTGGGCCACCATGACAGGATGGGGCTGAATGACGACGATGCATCGAAATCCTGGAACTCGTCCCATCCATCGCGCGGCTGCAGCCAGGAAGCGCTGCGTGCTTCGGGCGGTGACGGTCTGTTTTACTGTTTTGCGGTCAAATAGCCAGCCCCGAAACCCGCGTTGGCGAGCCTCGGTCCAAGCCGGTGGTGCAACGGATGAATCAGTCCGCCATCTGGCTTTGCAGGTAATTTTGAATCCCGACCTTTCCGATCAGGTCAAGCTGCGTCTCGAGCCAGTCGATGTGTTCTTCCGTGTCTTCCAGGATGTCCTGGAACAGATCGCGTGAAACGTAATCGCGTCCGACTTCACAGGCGGCGATGCCTTCCTTCACGGTGGCCTGCGCAGCCAGTTCGAGCTTCAAGTCGCATCCCAGCATTTCCTGGGTCGATTCGCCGATCAAGAGCTTGTGCAGCACCTGCACATTCGGCAAACCGTCCAGCATGAGAATCCGGTCGATCAGCTTGTCGGCATGCTTCATCTCGCCGATCGACTCGTCATATTCCTTCTTGGCCAGTTTTTCCAGGCCCCAGTGGCGGTACATCCGTGCGTGAAGAAAATACTGATTGATCGCCGACAGCTCGTTGGTCAATTGAGCGTTGAGCAGTTTGATGATGGCTTTGTCGCCTTTCATGGGAAGCTTTCCGAAGTGAGGTGAGTAAAGCGAGGAGGCATGCTGAAGCCGTGCCGGGATACCTGCTGCTTATCATAACGCAGCCTGTTAAATTTTCAACAGTTTTTTGCCGCCGGTGCAGGGCGTTGGCCGGGGCTAAGTGGTCAGCTGGAAATTGAGCGGGACGATGACGAACACGGCAACTGCCCTGCCGTCCTCGATATGCGGCTTGAATAGTGCGCGCAGGGCAGCCTGGCGACCGGCCTCATCGAGGCGCGCGGAACCGGACGATTGCGCAATTGTCACTTGCTCAGGCTGGCCATTTTCATTGATGAGAATGCGCAACATTACTTTGCCTTGTTCCCCCAGCCGTTTTGAGATCGATGGGTAGATTGGCTGCGGTGCCTGGATATATTCGACGCCGGAAGAGATGGTCTTGGGGCCGGTGGCGGGAGCTGCCGGCGGCGCTGCACGCGCCAGCGTCGCTTCAGCAGCGGCCGCTACGACCGCCGCGGCTGGCTGTGGTGCAGGCGCGGCCTTGGTGATCGCATTTTCAAGCGAAGCGATCTTGATCTCTTGCGGTGGAAGCACGATCGCGGAAGGCGGGGGCGACAAGGCGAATGTTTCGGGTGGCGCCGGAAGGCTTGCCTGGGGCGGTGCGGGCGGCGTGATGAAGCTGATATAGGTCGCCGCCGGCAATACCGCCTTCGCCGCGTGGCTCAGCCTGCCGCTATACATCGCATAGAACAGGGCACCATGCAGCAAGCCGATGGTCACCAGCGGCCCGAACCTCTGCAGGCGCCGCTTGCCTAGCGCGGGCTGGCCCAAGCTGGTGGCGGTGGGAAAAATCATCGTGCTCATTATTGTCCCTCGCGCCCTTTAGGCAGCCTGCGTCGCCACCCGGAATACCAGTTCCTGCGATGTCAGCTTGGTGTCCATGTGATCTTGCAGCACTTCTTTGGCGCAGGTGTGGCACTTGCCGCAGCAAGTTGCAACGCCCAGGTCACGCCGCAGTTCATTGATCGAGGTCAGCCCAAGATCAATCGCTTGACGGATTTCACGGTCGGATATGTTGTTGCAGACACAAACAATCATCGGATCACCTAGGTTGAAAAGCAGTGTTTTTAATCATCTGGCGCAGCCGGTAACGCTACGTAACGCTACAATCCCCAGCTTCATTGCCATTGTATTAATGAGAATCATTATCATTATTGTTTGTATTGTGTCGCAAGCGCCCGGTTTTTGCAAGCGGTTTGATCAGACGCGCATCAACTATAGAAACGCAAATGGAAATAATTCGCATTATCGTTTATGATGAATGCTTGTGTCGAAACAAATTTTTGCCATGCCATCTTCACGGACTGAAACAATATGACTGCCCCAACCATCATTACACTCGACGCCCTGGAAGTGGGCAAGAGTGGCACCGTGATTCGCCTGACGTCGCTTGAAGCGAACCAGGCAGAGCCGGGCGTCGACCTGCCGCGGCGCTTGATGGAGCTCGGTTTCGTGCCGGGCGAGCCGGTTCGCATGCTGCGGCGCGCCCAGCCGGGCGGCGATCCGCTGGCCGTCAAAGTCGGCAATGCCACGTTTGCGCTGCGCCGGTTTGAGGCTGCCCTGATTTTGATTGAACCGGAGTAGCGCATGGACGCAATCGTAAAGCAGGTTCAGGGTTTGAGCCAGGCGCCGCTGATCGCGCTGCTGGGCAACCCGAACTGCGGCAAGACCGCGCTGTTTAACCGCCTCACCGGTGCGCGCCAGAAAGTGGCGAACTACGCCGGCGTGACGATCGAGCGCAAGGAAGGCAATTTCATCTCGCCCGGGGGGCGCGCGTTTCGCGTACTCGACTTGCCGGGCGCCTACAGCCTGTCGGCCACCACGCCGGACGAAGCGATCACGCGCGACGTTGTCGCCGGCCTGCGGGCGGGCGAGCAAGCGCCCGATGCCATCGTCTGCGTGGTCGACGCCACCAATTTGCGCCTCAATCTGCGCCTGGTGCTGGAGATCAAGCGGCTCGGCCTGCCGATGGTGTTGGCATTGAACATGGTGGACGTAGCCAAGAAACGCGGCATTGATGTCGACGCAGACCAACTGGCGCAAGAGCTCGGAATGACCGTGGTGGAAACGGTTGCGGTGCGCAGCGGCGGCGAGAAGTCGCTGCTGCGCGCCCTCGACCTGATCCTGCTGTCGGCGCCTGAAGCGGGCACCAGGCGCGCGCTCGCTGCGATCGACGCAGTCTCGGTCGAGCAAACGCAGCAGGAAGTGCGGCGCATCCTCGGCGCATGCACCAGCGACGTCAACGACACCGGCAATCTGACCGAAAAAATCGACCATGTGGTGCTGCATCCGGTGCTCGGGCCGGTTCTGCTGGCGCTGCTGATGTTCCTGGTCTTCCAGGCAGTGTTTAGCTGGGCCACCGCGCCGATGGAATTGATCACGGCCGGCGTCGACGGACTCGGCCAGATACTCAATGCGAGCCTACCTCATGGCGTACTGCGCAGCCTGCTGGTCGAGGGCATCCTTGGCGGTGTGGGCAGCGTGCTGGTGTTTCTGCCGCAAATTCTGATCTTGTTCTTTTTCATCCTGATGCTCGAAGATTGCGGCTACCTGCCGCGCGCAGCGTTCCTGCTGGACCGGCTGATGGGCGGGGTTGGCCTGTCCGGACGCGCCTTCATTCCCTTGCTGTCGAGCTTTGCCTGC
>JANPCW010000805.1:0-6817 GCA_031431155.1 Janthinobacterium sp.
CGTGTTCAAAAAGCTCGACGATGTCATGAAGCCGGGCGCGATCTTGGCCTCCAACACATCGACCCTGGATCTGGACCGGATCGCCGCGTTCACCAAGCGCCCACAAGACGTGATCGGCACCCACTTTTTCAGCCCCGCCAATGTGATGAAGCTGCTCGAAATCGTGCGCGGTGCCAAGACTGGAAAAGATGTGTTGGCCACCACTTTGGCGCTATCGAAAAAACTGCGCAAGGCCGGGGTAGTGTCCGGCGTGTGCGACGGCTTCATCGGCAACCGCATGATCGAGCAATACAGCCGCCAGGCGGGCTTTCTGCTTGAAGAAGGCTGCCTGCCAGAGCAAGTTGACAAGGCTGTTGAGAAATTCGGCTTTGCCATGGGGCCGTTCCGCATGGGGGACTTGGCCGGCAATGACATCGGCTGGTATATCCGCAAGCGCCGTTACATCGATTCGCCCGAGATCAGTTATTCGAAGACCGCTGATTTGCTGTGCGAAATGGGCCGCTATGGACAAAAGACGGGTGCCGGATGGTATGACTACAAGGCGGGTGACCGCAAGGCTTATCCATCGGATATCGTGAACCAGATGATTGTCCAGCATTCGGCCGACATTAGCGTGGAGCGGCGCAAGGTGAGCGACCAGGAAATCGTCGAGCGCCTGGTGTATTCCTTGGTCAACGAAGCGGCCCGCATTTTGGAAGAGGGCATTGCGATGCGCGCCTCCGACATCGACATGGTGTACCTGACCGGCTACGGTTTCCCGTTGTCTCGCGGCGGACCGATGTTCTATGCCGACACGGTCGGCTTGCCAAACGTGCTGCTAGCGATGGAAAAATATGCGAAAGGCCGTCATGGCGACGCCTGGAAACCGGCGCCATTATTGGTCAAGCTCGCCGCTGAGGGAAAGACCTTTAACGGATAACGCTGCGCTTAGCGCCTACAAAAAAGCCGCTAACATTCACGTTAGCGGCTTTTTTGATTCATGACGCAATTATGTAGCACTTGACCCCGACCCAGCGTTCGCACGGGGATTTGTTCGGGCGAGACAGACCATTGCAAGTTGACATCCGGCTAAATATAGACTATATTTGGCCGCGTACTGCAAATTCCACGGAGCAGATGCCATGACCCTAGCTACCCAAATCAAGCCGATTTCATATCTCAAGAGCAATGCGGCCGACATTGTGAAGAATTTCGCCACGAATCCAGAGCCGCTCATCATCACTCAGAACGGTGAAGCCAAAATGGCCGTGGTTGAAATCAATCAGTATGAGAGACAACAGGAACAGTTTGCACTTCTTCGTCTGATTGCTCTTGGCAGGAAAGAGTATCAAGCTGGCAATTACACTGATGCTCAGGCCTTCTTTGATGAAATGGACAAAGAGGAATGAGCCGAAAAGTCATCATTCTGAATGTCGCCAAGCCCGACTTCCGAGAAATCAAAACATATGTGAAGTCTCAGTTCGGTGACGCAGTTTGGAACGACGTTAACGAGGAATTCAAGACCACAATCAACAACATTGCTTTAAATCCTGAAGCTGGCAAAGAGGTTGAAGAGCTGAAGGACTTCGGACAAAAGAACTTTAGAACAAGACTCGTAAGGCAGACCAGAATTGTCTATGAATACGACGACAAGGAAATTTTGGTTCACATGTTCATTCACACCAAGCGAGACTTCCGAGCTCACCTAATGAGGCGGATGTTTAACGTATAGAAACAGTCAAGGTGGGTTTCTTTTTGCCATTTCGCGCCTTCATCTGCGACCTGCAGGTGGCGACCTTCGTCAGAATAACTGCAACTCTTGCTTGCAACTCGTCAATTTTCACGTCATTTCTGCGATTCCGCCTTCCTTTCCAGCATGCTAATTTCGCCTGCCAGTCTATTGCGCTTGTGCCGCAGTCCATAGAGGCCATTTTGTCAGCCATAACTTAACCCAAAAAAAAAGCTGGGTGGCATGATGGCCACCCAGCTCTCAGTCTAACAAGTACTAGTCTAAAAAGCATGAATCCGCTCGGGTCAACTGCTACATACGATCGATTCATGAGGCACTCACTTCCCGATGAGCGCCCTATGACGTAGCTTAATCGTTGACGTAGATATCGTTGTGGACGGTTTCTTTCACGAACAGCGTACCGACCGCGACTGTGACCAAGGCGATGATGATCGGATACCACAGGCCGTAGTAAATGTCGCCCTTGAATGCCACCAGCGCGAACGCCGTAGTCGGCAGCATGCCGCCGAACCAGCCGTTACCGATGTGATATGGCAGCGACATCGAGGTGTAGCGGATACGGGTCGGGAACATTTCCACCAGCATCGCGGCGATCGGACCATACACCATCGTCACGTACAGCACCAGGATGAACAACAGCAGCACGACCATCGGCTTGTTGATTTGCTCTGGATCGGCCTTGGCAGGATAGCCGGCCGCCTTGATCGCGGCGCCCGTTTCTTTCTTGAACGCGGCTTCCTTCGCCTTGCTGCCTGCATTGAAGTTTAGGTTATCCGGCGTCATTTCGGCATTAAACGATGTGAATTGCTTGTCGCCGATTCGGATCATGGCAACACTGCCGGCTGGTGCATCTTCCTTGGTGTAGTTCACCGAACTGGCCGACAGCACACTCGTGGCAATGTCGCACGACGAGGGGAATTTCTTGGTGCCGGTCAGGTTGAACTGGAAGTGGCAGGTTGCAGGATCTGCCACGACGACCACAGGCGAATTTTTCAATGCTGTTTCCAATGCCGGATTTGCATAGTGGGTCAGCGCGCTAAAAATCGGGAAGTAGGTCAGTGCGGCAATCAGGCAACCACCGAGGATGATGTATTTACGCCCGATCTTGTCCGACAAACTGCCGAAGAAAATAAAGAAAGGCGTGCTGAGCAACAGCGCAATCGCGATCAGGATGTTGGCCGTCGACAGGTCCACTTTAAGCGTCTGGATCATGAAGAACAGCGCATAGAATTGGCCGGTATACCAAACGACGGCTTGGCCGGCGGTCAAACCGACCAAGGCCAGAATCACGATCTTCAGGTTTTTCCATTTGCCGAATGCTTCGGTCAACGGCGCCTTGGAAGTCTTGCCTTCCGCTTTCATCTTGGCAAACGCTGGCGATTCATTCATCGACAAGCGGATCCACACCGAGATTGCAAGCAGCAACACCGATACCAGGAACGGAACGCGCCAGCCCCAGGCAGCGAACTCTTCTTCGCCAACGGCGGTGCGGGTGCCGAGAATGACCATCAGGGACAGGAAGAAACCCAGGGTGGCAGTGGTTTGGATCCAGGCGGTGAACGCGCCGCGCTTACCCTCGGGGGCATGCTCGGCCACATAGGTTGCCGCACCACCGTATTCGCCACCGAGCGCCAGGCCTTGCAACAGGCGCAACGTGACCAGGATAATCGGCGCTGCGATCCCGATCGAGGCGTAACTTGGCAACAGGCCGACGATGAAGGTCGAGGCACCCATGATCAGGATGGTGATCAGAAAGGTGTATTTACGGCCGATCATGTCGCCCAGACGGCCGAACACAAGCGCACCGAACGGGCGAACGATGAAGCCGGCTGCAAACGCGAGCAGCGCGAAAATGAAAGTGGTGGTGGGGTCGCCGATAAAGAATTGCTTTGCGATGATGGAAGCGAGTGAACCGTACAGATAGAAATCGTACCATTCGAAAATCGTGCCTAGCGAGGATGCAAAGATGACCTTGCGTTCCTCTTTCGTGATGGGCGCGGCGCGTAGTCCCGCTTTGCGCACATCGGCTGTCATGCCGGGTGTTTGTGCCATGGTTGTCTCCGTTTAATTTTTTGAACTTCGTTAACGAATTAGCTGCTTGGATTATCAGCTGGACACCAGTGTGAATTAATAAACTTACGGCATGCTTGCTTCAAACTTACGCAAAACTTACAAGCGTCGCGACGCAAAAGCGCCACTCGAACCGGATACAGCGATTATTGCGGGGTCGTGCTTTTGCCGACCTGCGGAATGCTGTCGCATGGGTTGACCTGGCGCGCCACCCGCGGCGTAAACCAGATGTAATCATAGAGCGGCCCCAGCGTGCTGCGCGCGTAGATGGCTGGATCGGTGGGAGCGTCGACCTCGACCATGCCAAGCGAGAGCACGGTTGCCTCAGGCGCCCGCGCCGCCAGGTAGAGCGGAATCGCCATAGTGTGCCGCGCATGACCGAGTCCGATGATGGCGACCGCGCCGGCGGATTTCGATTGCAGCAGCGTGTCGGCCATCATTGCATCCCGGGCACGCTGCGCCGTAGCGATGCCAGTTACCATGTGCTCCTGGATCTTGCCGCAATGCCCCTCGGAAATGTCATTCACCAACTGGCTTTGGCGAGCTGGCGACCAAACGGTGTCCAGTGCCAGCCGCTGTGCTTCCCCTGCGCCGAGGGCAGCAAAGCCATTGCGCGAAACCGTGCGCAACTCCTCGCGCGACAGATTGGCTGCCAGTACCGGTAATTTTTGCTGCAATGCCAGCTTCGCCAGAGGCGCATAGGCTTGCCATTCCCAGCTCTTGCGCATCATTCCGGCCAACTCGGCGAGCTTGTCGTCGGCGCCGCTGCCGCCCTGTAAAACGGCGTTAATTTTTCCCTGCTGATTCCGGTCGTACTGCTCCATCACCAGCGCCGGCCGCCGGCCATTGGCGACCGCCTGGAGAATCATGGCCTGAATCCGATGATGTTCGCCATTGTCATGGATCTCCCCAAGCAACACGAACTTGGCGCTGCTGGCGCGCTGCAGCAGCACGGCGGGCTCGACAAACCGCTGCGCGGCGACATCCCATACTTTGCCGGCCAGCGGATGATCGGTCATTTTGTATTTGGTGCCCGATTGCCCCAGACCGGCGCAGGAAGCGAGCAGCGCGCTCGCCATCAACGCCAACAGTATTTTTTTGCCGCGCCAGATCGATTTCATTGCGTTCCGTTCATTAAAGTTGGACTCCGATCCCGACCGTTGCATTCTACGCGCTCGGATTCGAACAATTGCGTCCGTGCACACAATGGCGGTGCACGTGTGTGCGTTTCACAAAGGTTAGCGGCGCCATTGTGCGCACAATTTGACGCCAGCCAGACGTTGTCGATTTCGACATCGACGAGCCAAGAAGTGCGACATAGAGTGAAAACCGGGCGTCGCGCTTTAGCCCTCAGAGCAGCCCGCTACTGGGCGCGCTGTGTTCCGTCTGAAAGCGTTGAGCCGCCCTCGTGTAATTTCCTCAAAGGAGAATTATCATGGCGACATTTATAGCACTCGCAAACTTCACCGACAAGGGTCTAGCCGGCATCAAGGACACCACCAAGCGCGCTGACGCAGTCAAAGAAATGGCGTCCAAGTTCGGTGTACGCATGAAGGATATCTACTGGACCCTGGGCAAGTACGACATCGTCATCTTATGCGAAGCGCCCGACGACGCGTCCATCACGGCATTCGGACTCGCCGTTGCATCTGCGGGCAATGTCCGGATGCAGACATTGACGGCATTTTCGAAAGATGAAATGAACGTAATCCTCGGCAAGATGGGATAGCCCGGGTCGCCTCAACGCGCCATCCATCAACAACCGTGAATTCATAGCGCCGAAGCGGCGGATGACGCCACCGCTTCGACTTGTTGCGCGGCTAGAAACCGGGCATTCGGGTCGGAATCTGCCACAAGCGGCGCAACAGTGTCTGCTCGCAGTTTCAGGAAAATCAACCCGCAGCTGCTATTATTTCAGTTCCGTTCCCAGAAAACTCAGCTTCCACGCATTCACCAATGAGCCTGCAATCCGTACGCGAATTTTTTTTAGCCCGTGATTTGGACATACCAATCATCGAATTGGAAGTTAGCACCGCCACCGTTGCGCTCGCCGCCGAAGCGCATGGCGTTGAGCCAGGACGTATTGCCAAGACGCTGGCATTTCGTTTGGGCGACGGCCGGGTACTGCTCCTGGTGACGAGCGGCGACACCCGTATTGAAAACAGGAAGTTCAAGGAGGCCTTCGGAAAAGGTAAAATGTTGGCCTTGGACGAGGTTGTTGAGTTGACAGGGCATCCCGTCGGCGGTGTTTGTCCATTCGGATTGGCGCAACCGCTACCGATCTACCTGGATAAATCTTTGCAGAATTTCGATGAGGTTTGGCCTGCTGCCGGCGCAATCCATAGTGCCGTGCGCATCAGCCCCGCGCAGTTGGCTGAGGTGACGAATGGCCAGTGGGTGGATGTTTGTTAGAGGATGTGGCTTTAGCACTATCGAGCCCAGCGGAATGTAGGGCGGATGAGCGAAGCGCTATCCGCCGAACCTTCGTGGCGGACCTATGCGGCGGATTGCGGCCGGTCACCGGCGCTTATCCGCCCTTCAATTATAGGCAGGCTGACGGCGCAACCTCCAATAAATCAAGACAGAGCAATTCAACCAAAGCAAGGGGATCACGATGGCTGCAGGGAAATCTAGAATCATCTACACGCTCACGGACGAGGCGCCGGTTCTGGCGACTTGTTCTTTTCTGCCTATCATCGAGGCCTTCACCGCGCCCGCTGACATCGAAATAGTCACGAGCGACGTTTCGGTGGCGGCGCGGATTCTTGCCGAATTTTCCGACTGCCTCACCGACGACCAGAAAGTGCCTGACAATTTGGCCGAACTGGGCCGGCTGACCCAGGAACCGGACACCAACATCATCAAGCTGCCCAACATCAGCGCTTCCGTTCCCCAACTGATCACCGCGGTGCGGGAATTGCAGGCGCACGGTTACAAGATTCCTAATTTCCCCGACGACCCCAAGACCGACGCAGAAAAAGCGACCTTGGCACGCTATTCCAAGGTGCTGGGCAGCGC
>JANPCW010000806.1:0-3397 GCA_031431155.1 Janthinobacterium sp.
CTGGTTGCTGAAAAAATTGGTGGGCAAGCCAGTCTGGTCACGGGTTGGATAAAACACGATCGTCCCGCGCGTGAGTCCGGGGCCGAAACCGTTGCTGGCGGCAAAGTTGCTTGTGAAGTAAGTGTAGCTGCCTTGGGTGGTGGCTGCGCCAGTGCCAATTTCCTTGTACATGGGTTCGAAAATGGCAAAACGGTGGTAAATAGCAGTGATCAGTTCCTCAGCCATGATAAAGCCGGAGCGATCGCTGATGGCTGGGAACGGAATGGCTGAGATCACCTCGCCAATGGCGTACGAACGAATCAGGGCATAGCCTGCTGCACTTAACCGCCCCGGTTCTCCTCCGGGTTCGTCGTCCAAGTTTACGCCCGTAAAGCCGGATTTTCCCGCAATTTGCACATGGGTGATACCATTGATTTTTTGGTAATCCGAGTGCCCTTGTGCGGCTTGATCGATACGCGCATTGGTCAGTAACTCCGGAACGCCGACCTGGGCACGCCGGTAATTGATCCAGTTTTTGCCATCTAGCGCGATCGCGGTATCGGTATTGCCAAGAGATGCTGGCACCGCCGAGGGGCCCGGTGCGGGCGGTGTTAGCGTGACGTTGGACGGCGCTGGCGTGGCATTGTCGCCCCCTCCGCCGCACGCGAGCAGCATCCCTGCCAGCAAAAGTGCCGTGATCGGCGTGGTCCAGCGGTTCGATAAAATCACAGCTACCTCCATTGAAAAACTTGGTCAAAATATGGTCGCAGCTGGCACGACTGATCCGAACCCCGATTCTAAGCGCAATTCACAACTCACGCATTGAATCGAGCGCGGCCGGCATGCGTCGTGCTAGCCCCGCTGCCCGCGGAGTAAAATACATGCATCGCAACAGAACCATCCTCTTGGCCGTCCACCATGATTAAGACTACCCGTCAGCAGCGCCTTGCGCGCGCCAAGTTTGCCTTGCCGAGCTTTGTGACGCTGCTGTCGATTGCCTGTGGTTTTGCCAGCATCGTCATTTCAGTCGACAATGCCCGGATCGGCAACGCCGACGACTACCGGCTGGCAGCGATTTTGCTGGTGCTGGCCGGTGCGTTCGATGCGCTCGACGGGTTCGTCGCGCGCGCCACCAATACTACCTCCGAGTTCGGGGTGCAGCTCGATTCTATCGCCGACGTGATGAACTTCGGTTGCGCGCCCGCAGTGATGCTCTATTGTTACGGCTTCGTCCAGTTGGGAGCGTTTGAGCCGTCGATGCTGCGACTGGGCGGGATCGGCTGTTTCTTTTTTGTCGCCTGCGGTACCTTGCGGCTGGCGCGGTTTAACGTGAATGTCGGTCGCACCGACCCGCGCTATTTTGTCGGCATGCCGATCACGGCCGGTGCCGCTTGCGTGGCCGCGGTGGTCATCGCCTGGCCCGATCCACTAGCCAGCGCGCTGCAGGGCTATATGCTGCTGGCCTTGCTGGTCGGGGTGGGCGGCCTGATGGTGTCGACCGTGCGCTTCCCCAGCTCCAAACAGCCGAAAAACAAGATCACGCTGCTGGTCTTGGTGGTCAACCTGGGATTGCTGGCCTGGCTCCGGAGCAGTTTCTTTGCCGTGTTCTTTGCCGTGTATATTGTGGCCACTTTGCTGCTCAACCTGGCATGGCATCTAGGCTGGCGCGGGGTCGCGCCGCCGCAGGTCTACCCGGATTGACGCGCCGCCCGCCTCCCACCTAACCGAGGCGAGCATTCATTGGACGGCGCTACGCCACCTCGTGGCCGCGCGCCGCGCGCAGGATTGCGAACCAGTCGCTACGGCTAAGCGCAAACTGGGTACCCCCAACCGCGACCGCGATCGCTTCAATCCGGCCGGTGCCCGTCATCGGCAGCGGGCGCGACGGCAATTGCATGATCCATGCAAACACGACGCTGGCGAACGGTTGTTGCAGCTCATCGGCGATGCCCTTGATAACGCCACGCAAGCGGTCGCATTCGGCATCGCCGCCGCTAAACAGACGACCGCCGCCCAGCGGCGACCAAATCATCGGTGCCACCCCCAGGTCTTGCAGGCCGTCAAAGGTTTCATCGAATAGCGGGGCAAGATGCAGGGGCGAAAATTCGACCTGGTTGGTGACCAAGGGGAAGCGTTTGTGCAGGCACTCGAACTGGTGCCGGCTGAAATTGGACACGCCAAAGTGCAGCACCTTGCCAGCCTGGCGCAAGGCTGTGAAGGTCTGTGCGACTGCGTCGAAATCCATCAGCGGATCGGGGCGGTGGATCAGCAGCAGATCAAGCCGGTCGGTATGCAGTGCGCGCAATGATTGCTCGACCGACGCCGTGATGTGGTTGGCACTGGTGTCGTAATGCTGTAGCGCGTGTGTCGAGCGTTGCCGCGATACCAGTTTAATGCCGCATTTGCTGACCAATTCGATCTGGTTGCGCAGCGATGGCCGCAAGCGCAGCGCCTCGCCAAACAGCGTTTCGACGCCGTAGTCGCCGTAAATATCGGCATGGTCGAAACTGGTCACGCCCATGCCGATGCACTGCTCGATAAAGCCCACGCGCTGCTCTACGCTCATGCCCCATTCGCTCATGCGCCACATCCCGGCGACGATGCGCGACAGCTGGGGCCCTTGTGAACTGGTTTTGGCGCGCGGGCAAGACATGTCGGACGGGAACGGGTGGGTCATCATGCACTTTCAGGTCTTAGATAAACTTGTCTTAGATAAAATTACTTAATCCACAAGCGCATCGAATCCCAGGCGCGCCCGAAAATGCTGGCCTGGCTGACGGCTTCAAGCGTCACCACCGGCAACTCCAGCAGCGTTTTGCCGTCGACCATCATTTTCAGGGTGCCGACGCGGCCATACTGCGGCAACGGCGCCACCAGCGGATCCTTACGTTCCAGCACCGGTTTCAATTTTGCAGCGACCCCTTTGGGCACGGTCACCAACACGTCGCGCGCGAAGCCGATCTTGACCTGGCTCTGGGAGCCTTTCCATACTTGCGGGGTGGCCACGGCCTGGCCTTTGGAATACAGCTTGATGGTGTCGAAGTTCTGGAAGCCCCAGTTCAGCAGTTTCTGGCTTTCCTGGGTGCGCGCCTGGTCGGACGATGTGCCCAGCACCACGGAAATGAGGCGGCGCTCGCCGCTGGCGCCGTTCGGTCGGTGTGCCGATGCGATCATGCAATAGCCGGCCCCTTCGGTGTGGCCGGTTTTCATGCCGTCCACGGTCGGGTCCAGCCACAACAGGCGGTTGCGGTTGGGCTGAGTGATCTTGTTGTAGGTGAAGCTCTTGACCGAATCGATCTTGTAGAACTCGGGATAGTCGGCAATCACGCGCGCTGCCAGCGCCGACAGATCTTGCGCCGTCGAATAATTGTTTGGGCTAGGCAAGCCGTGGGGGTTGGCAAAGCGGGTCGACTTCAAG
>JANPCW010000807.1:0-7520 GCA_031431155.1 Janthinobacterium sp.
GATCGGCGGGGCCGACGGCCTCGATCCCGAATTGAAGGCGCGTGCGGAAGCAATGATCCGCATTTCCAGCATGACCCTGCCGCATGGCATGGTGCGCGTGGTGCTGGCCGAGCAGCTTTATCGCGCTTGGTCGATCACGCAAAACCATCCCTATCATCGGGTGTGACGATAGCGAACCCGCGAGAACAAGATGAGACCGATCGACAAGAAAATTTACCTCGCTTCCAAGAGCCCGCGCCGGCGCGAATTGCTGCGCCAGATCGGGGTCGAGTTTGAACTGCTGATATTGCGCGGCGATAGCCCGCGTGGCGCCGATGTGAGCGAAATCGTGCACGACGACGAACCGCCCATGGATTATGTGGCGCGCGTGGCCAATGAGAAAGCGGCCTTCGCCTGGGACGCTGTGCAGCAGCGCCACCTGACGCCGCGCCCGGTATTGGCGGCCGACACCACCGTCGTGATCGACGGCGTCATCCTGGGCAAACCGGTCGGCAATGCCGAAGCGATCGCGATGCTCGAGCAATTGTCGGGACGCACCCACCAGGTGCTGACCTCGATCGCGGTGCATTACCAGGAGCTGGCGCTGCAGATTACCCAGGTTTCAGAAGTGAAATTCGGGGTACTCTCGCGCGCCACGATCGCGTCCTATTGCGCCACCTCGGAGCCCTACGACAAGGCCGGCGGCTACGGCATTCAAGGCAGCGCCGCGCGCTTCGTCGAGCGCATCGAAGGCAGCCATTCGGGCATCATGGGACTGCCGCTGTTTGAAACGACGCAATTGTTGCGTCAGGCCGGCCAGCCGCTCGCGTAAGCGAACAGCCTCATCGTTCGCCCCAACCCAACATCAGCGCCCAGCCCAGAGCCATGAACGAAGACATCCTGATCAACATTACCCCGCAGGAGACGCGGGTTGCCCTGATCCTGCAGGGTGCGGTCCAAGAGCTGCACATCGAGCGCACGCTGATGCGCGGACTGGCCGGCAACGTTTACCTGGGCAAGGTGGTACGCGTGCTGCCCGGTATGCAATCGGCTTTTATCGACATCGGCCTGGAGCGTGCCGCATTCCTGCACGTGGCCGACATCTGGGAGGCCCGTCCGCACGACGGCCCGAACGTGGCGCCCTCGCCGATCGAAAAGATCCTGTTCGACGGCCAGGTGCTGACGGTGCAGGTGATCAAGGACCCGATCGGCACCAAGGGCGCGCGCCTGTCGACCCAGATCTCGATTGCCGGGCGGATGCTGGTCTACCTGCCGCAGGACAGCCATATCGGGATCTCGCAGAAAATCGAAAAGGAAGCGGATCGCGAACTGCTGCGCAACCGCGTGCAGCAGCTGTTGCCGAGCGGGGAAAAAGGCGGCTATATCGTGCGCACAATGGCCGAGGAAGCCTCCGATGCCGACCTCGCGTCCGACATCGAGTACCTGGGCAAGACCTGGGGCGCGATCAGCCACGGCGCGCGCACCCGTCCAGCCACCAGCCTGCTGCACCAGGACCTGAGCCTGGCCCAGCGCGTGCTGCGCGATTTCGTGCATGACGAGACGGCCACGATCCAGGTCGACTCGCGCGAGAACTTCGCCAAGCTGGTCGAATTCGCGCAAGCGTATATGCCCAACGAACTGGCGCGTCTGCAGCACTATACCGGCGAGCGCCCGCTGTTCGATTTGTACGGCGTCGAAGAGGAAATCTTGCGCGCGCTGGGACGCCGGGTCGACCTCAAGTCGGGCGGCTACCTGATCGTCGACCAGACCGAGGCCATGACCACGATCGACGTCAACACCGGCGGCTTCGTGGGCGGGCGCAATTTTGCCGACACCATTTTCAAGACCAATCTGGAAGCGGCGCAGGCGATCGCGCGCCAGCTGCGGCTGCGCAACCTGGGCGGCATCATCGTGCTCGACTTCATCGACATGGCCAACGGCGAACACCGCAATGCGGTGCTGGCGGAGCTGAAAAAAACGCTTGCGCGCGACCGCACCAAGGTCTCGGTCAGCAATTTCTCGGCGCTCGGGCTGGTCGAGATGACCAGGAAGCGCACCCGCGAATCGCTGGCCCACATCTTGTGCGAGCCCTGCCCCGCCTGCAGCGGAAAAGGCCAGGTCAAGACGTCGCGCACGATTTGTTATGAGATCCTGCGCGAACTGCTGCGCGAAGCCAAGCAATTCAACCCGCGCGAGTTTCGCATCCTGGCATCGCAGGAAGTAGTCGACATGTTCCTGGAAGAAGAATCGCAGCACCTGGCGCTGCTGGGCGACTTCATCGGCAAAAAGATCTCGCTTCAGGTCGAAACGACTTACCATCAGGAACAGTACGACGTGATTTTAATGTAGCTGTTCATTTCATCCATAGGGCGGATAACGCTGCGCTCATCCGCCTGCCAACACCGTCCGAGTCATGACAAAGGCGCTTCCGGCTTGGCAATGGCGAGCGCGTGTTTGAGCAACTCGAGCATCTGCTGACCCATCTCGTGGGCAAATTGCGCGCGCGTCCTCCCCTTGTAAAAAAAGTGCATCCGCCCTTCCAGCAGCAGGCTGGCAAAGCCATGCACGCTCGACCAGGCCAGCACGAGTTTGGCCAGGATGGCGCCGTCGAAGCAGCTATGCTCATTGAGAAATCCGGCCAGGACGCTATCGAGTTGATCGAAGGCAGTGATCGACGCGGTCATGAAATGCGGGTCAGTTTCATTGATCCGGTCGGCTCGGAACATCAGCTGAAACTGGGCGCGATGGGCAAGCGCAAAGTCGATGTAGGCTTGCCCGACACCCGCCAATTGCCCATACGAATCCGGCCCTGCGCGCTCGCGATAGCGTTGCATCATGCCGCTCATCCGCTCATAGCCGCGCGCGGCAAACTCGGTTAGCAAACCCCTGGCATCACCGAAATGATGGGCCGGCGCGCCATGCGACACCCCGGCCCGGCGCGCGCAGGCGCGCAGCGTGAACTCCTCCATGCCGTGTTCCAGCAGAATTTGTTCGGTTGCGTCCAGCAAGGCTTCGCGCAGGGCACCGTGATGATAGCTGTCGATCATGGCCGGTAGCGGCGCCGTCGGCTTGATGCTCGGCGCAACGGACTTTTCCGGCAATTTGATTTTCTTCATACGCTGATTTTGCAGAAAAATCTTGACAGTGTCTAGTTAAAATTCTATCGTATTTAGACACTGTCTAAATAAAATCAGGAGAACCTATGTCGCTGCATGTCGTTTATGGCGCCGGACCGCTCGGCCTTTCC
Organism: Janthinobacterium sp.; assembly: GCA_031431155.1. GTDB lineage: Bacteria > Pseudomonadota > Gammaproteobacteria > Burkholderiales > Burkholderiaceae_D > JANPCW01. The sequence goes on from JANPCW010000807.1 coordinate 3,227, forward strand.
GTCGCGCGGGCATTGTTGGCGCAGGGTCGAACGGTGCGCTTGATCAATCGCAGCGGCACACCGGATATCGCGCCCCAGGCTGGTTTGGAGGCCGTTGCCGGCGATGCGATGGAGCGCGCTTTCAACGCGCGCGCGTGCGCCGGTGCCGAGGCGGTGTACCAATGCGCAGCCCCCAGCTACAGCGTGGCTGCCTGGCGCGACGAGTTGAGCGTGCTGCAAGCGCACGTCATGGACGCTGCAGCGACGTCCGGTGCGCGCCTGGTGGTCGGCGACAACCTTTATCTGTACGGTGCGGTGCAAGGCGCGATGCGCGAGGATACGCCGGTTCATCCGTGCAGCGAGAAAGGGAAAATCCGGGCCCGCCTGACGGCAGACATCCTCGCGGCCCATGGCGCCGGAAAAGTGCGCGCCGCCATCGTGCGCGGCAGTGATTTTTTTGGCCCCCATGTATTGCAATCAATTTTCGGTGAACGGGTGGTGCTGCTCGCGCTCCAGGGCAAGCGCGCTACCCTGCTCGGCAACATCGACTTGCCGCATAGTTTCACCTTCATCGACGATTTTGGCCGCGCAATGGCACTGGTGGGGGCCAGTGAAGCGGCGATGGGACAGGTTTGGCATGCGCCGAACGCGCCGCCGATTACGCAGCGCCAGATGGCGAACCTCTTATTTGCCGAGATCGGCAGCTCGCCCAAGATCGGCGCGATGGGTAAAACGATGATGCGGATCGGCGGCCTGTTTATCCCGGCGGCGCGCGAAGCGCTCGAAATGCTGTACCAGGTCGAACAACCGTTCGTGGTCGATCACAGCAAATTTACGACGCGCTTTGGGGACATCGCGACCCCGCACGCAACGGCAATCGCCAGAACGGTCGACTGGTACTGCGCCAAGTTTGGCCTGGCCAGGCGTCGGATCTGATATGACCGAGCCGGACCGGCTGGTCAAATACTCAGGGCCGCCCACGTTATGCCTTCTCGCTTTCGGCCAGTAAATCGTCGATCGAGGATGGCACTTCCCCACGCATCAGCATGCGCTTGAAGGCCTCGTACACGTCAGTTTTCGAATTCGCTTTGCGCAACGTGTCGTCGTCGTTGAACCAGACATAAACGATGAGCGGCACCGGGCTTGAGGCAAAGCGAAAGAAAAGCCGGTAACGGTCGGGCATGCCCTTCTTGACGCGGCGCCAGTTCGTGTATTGCTTGCCAAGCGTCTTGCCTAATCGAAAATCGGGATCATCAGGGTTCGCCGGCACGAGCAGCGTGATGCACTTGTACACCGACGCCAGCAAGCGCGTCTTGGGATGCGACTTATAGTCGATTGGCTGTTGCCGGGCGAGGTTGGTGACGGCTTGTTCAAGATCGTCGAGTGCCGCTTTGAACAGCTTGAAGTAGTACAGTTGCCAAGCAATGGGGGGCACAGTGCGGCTGCCTCAATGTGTCGAATCGTCGGTGCTAACCCCTTCGACCAGTGCGCCGATGCGCGTCAGCTGATCGCGATCGACCGGCTCGATCAACTCGGGGTGGTGCGCCATCTGCTTTTCGAGAAATTGCAGGAACCCGAGCATGATTGGATCGGCCTCGTCTTTCTCGGAAGGGCGAGCAACAGTTCCTTTTGCGGACAGAAGAACTTGACCCTCCGCCAGCACCGTAGCGCGCACTTCGCCGTTAAATTCTGGGTGTGCTTTAAAAAAAGCAGCATCAAGCCGGATACCTTTGGAGTTTCCAACCGGTGTCACCTTGCCATTGTATTGCTCGGAATTTGAACGGGTAGTAGATCCCATGACGGCCCCTGATGTGGTTACGCAAGTGCTTACATTGTATGAGCATTGTGGCTACCAGTCCATCGCTGCTTGCGGCCCAGCGCCAGGTCCTATGCCGCATCCTTGGCAAACTGCAGGTAGTACAGGTTGGCGTACATGCCGTTTTTTGCCAGCAGTTCCAAGTGGCTGCCCACTTCGATGATGCGGCCTTGGTCCATCACGACGATGCGGTCGGCCCGCTCGATCGTGGAGAGCCGGTGCGCGATCACGAGTGAGGTGCGGCCGGCCATCAGCGTGTCGAGGGCGGCCTGCACCGCACGTTCCGATTCGGTGTCGAGGGCGGAGGTGGCTTCGTCCAGGATCAGGATAGGCGCGTCTTTGTAGATGGCGCGCGCGATCGCCACACGCTGGCGCTGGCCGCCCGACAGGCGCATGCCGTTCTCGCCGATCATCGTCTCGAGCCCGTCCGGCAGGGCTGCCACGACATCGCTCAGGTGGGCCGCCTTGACGGCCGCGGCCAACTTTTCCCGGTCCACGGTTTCTGCCCCATACGCGATATTGGCGCCCAGAGTGTCGTCGAACAAGACCACGTTTTGGCCGACCATGGCCAGCTGGGCGCGCAAACTGGCCAGCGCGATGTCGTCGAATGGAATCCCGTCGAGCGATATCCGGCCTGACGTGGGCGCATAAAACCGTGTCACCAGATTGACCATCGAGGACTTGCCGCCGCCGGAGATGCCGACCAGCGCAACCGTTTCGCCGGGCGCGATATCGAGCGTGATGTCGGCCAGCGCCGGCGCGCTGTTGGGCGAATAGGAAAACGAAACCTGGTCAAACTGCAGATGGCCGCGTGCGCGCGCCAGCACTTTGGTGCCGGGGTCCGCTTCGACCGGTGCATCCATCATCGCAAACACTGTTTCGGCCGCCGCCATCCCGCGCTGCAACGGACCGTTGACCTCGACCAGGCTTTTCAGGGGCGCCAGCAGCATCAGCATGCTGGTGATGAACGCGGTAAATTCTCCGGGCGTCATCTTCTGCTGCAGCGCCAGCACGATCACCACCGAAACGGCCACCGCGGTCGCGATTTGGGTCACCGGCACCGTGGCCGCGGCCGCCACCGTCATGCGCTGCGAAAACCCGCGCAAGGCTTCGCTGCGCGCTTCGAAGCGCTGGCGCTCGTAGCGCTCGCCGGAAAACACCCGGATCACTTGATGGCCGCGTGCCGCCTCCTCCACCACCTGCGTCATCTCGCCGGTGACGCGCTGGTTTTCTCGGTTCAGCCGGCGCAGGCGCCCGGTCGTCAAACGCACGATGCCGGCCGTGAGCGGCACGATCACGAGCGCGACCAGCGTCAGGCGCCAATTGAGATAAAACAGGGTGGCCAGCAAGCCGAGCACCGACAGCGAGTCGCGCACGAAGGCCAGGAACACGGAGTTGACCATATCCACCACCTGGCGCACATCGCCGATGATGGTGTTGATCAGGGTGCCGGTCGACTCCTGTTGGAAGCGCGACACGGGAAGACGCAGCAGGCGGTCGAACATCGCGCGCCGCAAATCGTTGAGCACGCGACTGATCACCCAATTGTTCAGATAGGCGGTCGAAAACGTGAAGCAGCCGCGCAGCGCGAAAATCGAGATCAGGATCGCCGGCACCAGCCACAGGCTAAATTGAACCCGCTGCTCGCCAAAGCCGTTGTCGATCAATGCCTGCATCGCCTTGACCAGCATCGGCTGGGTGCCGGCGGTGCCGGCCATCGCCAGCAGCGCCAGCAAAGCGCGCGAGCGGTACGGACGGATGATGGTCAGCAAGCGACCGATGACAGCACTATTTTCCATTGTTCTTTCTAATTCGGCAAAGCCCAGGAGGCGGGCTCGCATGGGCGCCGGGTCCGCTCAGCGCGACCTGGCCTTCAAGTATTTCAGATACCAGCGCGCGCCCTCGAGCAGCTTGCCGCGCTTGAGCAGGAAGCGCGACAGCATCCGCATTTCCCTGGAATTTCTCGGCGCCGGATCGAGCGGCATGCCGGACCATGGCGACAGCGCATGATACTTCACGAACAGGGCGCGCGATTCGTGCCCGCTCCAGTCGGTCCACGGCTTGACCGCGCCGGCGAAGTGGATGAATACCGCCTCGTCCACCGAGCCCATGCGGGTGATGTTGCGGTCCAGGTCATGGATCAGGTCGTAGATGTAGTTCCATTTCGGGGCGATGAAGCGCGCCCGCCCGTCCAGCACGATGTTGAGCGCATCCTGGTCGTTGAAGCGCAATTTCTTGCCGAACTTGAGCAGCGCCTGCATCGATTCTTCCGTGATGTTGTTGCTGATCCAATTCTCGACGTTGATGAAGATGACGCCGCCGTTGAAATAGCGCCCGTGCTTGAGCTGGAGGGCGGCGCAGCGCCGGCGCGTGGTCGCCTCGGCATCGGGCACGACCAGCGCGATATCGGCGCCGATATCCATCTCGATCAGCTCGTCGAGCTTGCCCACGCACAGGATGTCCGCGTCCAGGTAGAGCACACGGTCGGTCACCCCTTGC